>JANXWQ010000522.1 GCA_025351065.1 Chthoniobacter sp.
CCGGAGCAGAGCGCGTTCATCAAGAGCATCCGCCACGAGGGCGACTCGAAGATGCCGGAGAAGGCCGACAAGCTGGCCGACGAGCAGATTGCCAATCTCACCGAATGGGTGCGCATGGGCATGCCGTGGCCGGAAAACGGCGGACCGGAAAAACTGAGCGCGCAGCAGTCGGCGGCGGCGACGCATTGGTCGTGGCAGCCGCTGCGCGTGGCGGCGGAAATCCCCGGCGTGGCGAATCCGCTGGATGCCTCGATCCGCGCGCAGCTTGCGGCGAAGGGGCTCGGGCCTTCGCCGCCGGCGTCGAAGCGGACGCTGATTCGGCGCGCGACTTACGACCTGACGGGGCTGCCGCCGACGGTCGCGGAGATTGACGCTTTTGAAAAAGACGCCGCACCCGATGCCTTCGCGAAAGTGGTGGATCGGCTGCTCGCCTCGCCGCACTACGGCGAGCGCTGGGGCCGCTACTGGCTCGACGTGGCGCGGTATGCGGACACGCGCGGCTACCTCGCGGGCAATGAGGCGCGGACTTATCCGTACAGCTTCACGTATCGCGACTGTGTTATCGGCGCGCTGAACGCGGATTTGCCGTACGACCAGTTCATCATCCAGCAAATCGCCGGCGATCAGATCGCGACAAAAGAAAATCCCGCGCCGAACGCCGCGCTCGGCTTTCTCACCCTCGGACGCCGCTTTCTCAACAACCAGCCGGACATCATCGACGACCGCATCGACGTGGTCTGCCGCGGGCTCATGGGCCTGACGGTCGGCTGCGCGCGCTGCCACGATCACAAGTTCGATCCCATCTCGCAGAAGGATTATTACGCGCTCTACGGCGTCTTCGCGTCGAGCCGCGAGCCGGAGACGAAAGAGCTGCCGCTGCTCAACGCCGCGCGCGATCCGAAGGTGGAGGCCGACTACCAGCGCGAGCTGGCGGCGCGGCAGGCGGAGATGGAAAAATTTTGGGAGGAAAAGCGCCCGCTCATCGCGCTGCGCACGCTGCCACTGCTCGGTGTCCTAGCCGTCGTGCCAAACGACGCCGTGCACAAAGTTCTCGACCGCGCGGGCAAGGACGAGGAGCGCAAATTCATCAACAAGATCGAGGAACTCAACGCCGGCCCGCTCGCGCCGCCGCGCGCGATGGCGCTGGTCGAGGGCGCGGTCGTAAACCCGCGCGTCTTCAAGCGCGGCAATCCCGGCAGCCCCGGCGACGAGGTGCCGCGCCGTTTTCTCGCCGTGCTGAGCGGAGGAAAACCCGAGCCTTTCAAAAACGGCAGCGGGCGGCTCGAACTCGCCCGTGCCATCGCCAGCAAAGACAATCCGCTGACCGCGCGCGTGATAGTGAACCGCGTGTGGGCCGGGCACTTTGGCCGCGGGCTCGTGCGGACGCCGGGCGACTTCGGGACGAAAGGCGAGGCACCCACAAATCAAGGCGTGCTCGACTGGCTCGCCGCGAAGTTCATCGCCGACGGCTGGTCGCTGAAAAAACTGCATCGCACGATCATGCTCAGCGCCACCTACCAGCAGGCCAGCGACGAGCGGCCCGACGCCATGAAAGCCGATCCCGACAACCGTCTCGTCTGGCGCATGAACCGCCGCCGCCTCGACTTCGAGGCGTTCCGCGATTCGCTGCTCGCATGCAGCGGCCAGCTCGACACCGCGATGGGCGGGCGCGGCGAAGACCTCGCCGCCATGCGCCGCCGCACCGTCTATGGCTTCATCGACCGGCAGAATCTGCCCGGCCTTTTTCGCACCTTCGACTTCGCCACGCCCGACGCCTCCAGCCCGCAGCGCTTCGTCACGACGGTGCCGCAGCAGGCGCTCTTCATGATGAACAGCCCCTTCGTCATCGACCGCGCCCGCGCGCTCGTGGCCGCGCCGCCTTTCCAGCAGCCCTCCGCCTACGAGCCGCAGATTCACGACCTCTACCAGCGCGTGCTCGCCCGCCGCGCCGAGCCCGGCGAAGTCGATGCAGGGCTCCGCTTTGTCGCTGCCGCTCTCACCACGCCCGCGTCACACGAGGCGGAAAAACCCATCTGGCAATACGGCTACGGCTCCTACGACGAAGCCACCCGCCGCACGACTTTCAAGCCGCTGGCCGTTTTCTCCGGCGACCAATGGAAAGGCGGCGACAAGCTGCCCGTGCCCGTGCTCGGCTTCGCCAACCTGAGCAAGGAAGGCGGCCACCCCGGGCCCGACGCCGCGCACTGCGCCATCCGCCGCTGGACTGCGCCGAAGGACGGCACGGTCGCCATCACCGGCACCGTCCGCCGCCCCGCCGAGGCCGGCGACGGCGTGCTCGCGCGCATCGTCTCCAGCCGCGCGGGCGAGCTTTTGAAAGTGGAAGTCGCGCCCGCGCAAAACGCCGAGGCCAAGCTCGATCGCGTGGAGGTGAAAGCCGGCGAAACCATTGACTTCCTCGTCGATGCCCGCGGCGGCGACAACTCCGACGGCTTCCGCTGGCACCCCACGCTCACCGGCGACCTCGGCACTTTCGATGCGCAGGCCCAGTTCGCCGGCCCCGCCGCTGCGTCGCCCGACGCGCTCAAGCCGTGGGAGCAATACGCGCAAGTGCTGCTGGAGACGAACGAGTTTGTGTTCGTGGATTAGCAGCGCAGGAAGCTGCGCGCACTGCAGTTCGCGATTACTTTTTCGCCGCGAGAAAGCCGCGGCCGTCGAGCCATTCGGCAAAGCGGTCGGGCCAGCCGGCGAGCGGGCCTTTCATCCCCGGTCGCAGTCCGAAGCCGTGGCCCACACCCGCATAGACGTGCAACTCCGCGGAAACGTCCGCGCGCTTGAAGCGCAGATACATTTCCGCGAGCCCTTCGGCAATGTCCTGCCGGTCTTTTTCCCCGCACGCGAGAAAGGCGGGCGGCGCGTTTTTCACCGGCACGACATCGCCCGAGCGGCCCGGATAAATGAGCGCCTGAAACGCGGGCCGCGCGCTCAGCCGGTCGAGCGGATCAGCCGCGTCTGCCGCGCCTTCGCTGGGCCGCATCCACGCGAGCGCCACGAGTTCGCCGCCGGCGGAAAAGCCCATCGCGCCGACGCGTGCCGGATCGATCCCCCACTCCGCCGCGCGTGAGCGGATGAGCCGCATGGCGCGCTGCGTGTCGGCCAGCGCGTCACGCTCAATGGTGTAAGTCGAGCCCTCTTCGCGCGCCAGCCGATGCTTCAGCACAAAGGCCGCGATGCCCTGCGCGGCCAGCCATTCCGCCACGAACGCGCCCTCGTGGTCCACACACAGCACGCGATGCCCGCCGCCGGGAATCACCAGCACCGCCGCGCCGGTCGCCTTTTCTTTCGCCGGCAAAAACGGCGTGAGCGACGGCTTGTGCACCGACGAAACCTGCCGCTCGCCGCTCGCCGAGGTGACGACTTTTTCCGCATCCGTTTTTCCCTCCGAGCCCGGCGCTCCGCCGGGCCAAAGCAGAATCTCCGCGTCGCCAGCCAGGGCGGTGGCGGCGGCAAAAAAAGCGGCGAGGAAGAGGGATGTTTTCATAGGTCTTAAAATCGTGAAATAAGCCTGGCGCGTGGCTGTAGGGGAGCCCGTTGGGTTTCCTCGATCATCTTCAATGATCGGGGGTAGCTGGCAGCTTCCCCTACAGTCGCCGCTCGTTTTCGCACAGTCATTTTAGGCGCCGCACGAATGGATCAGACGTCCGCCTGGCCCTGCGTGAAGCGCTCCAGGATGACGCCCAGTTTTTTCACCGTGGCCTCCGGCCAGTGCGCGCGGTCGGTGACGAGCGCGCTATCGAGCGCGCGGTGCTCGGGGTAGTCCGGC
>JANXWQ010000523.1 GCA_025351065.1 Chthoniobacter sp.
AACTGCCCCCGCCGAAATCCGACCGCCTCCAGCAGCCCAAACTCGCGCCGCCGCTCCAGCACATTGCGCGCGATGATAATCGCCAGCCCCGCGCTTCCCAGCAGCAGACCGAGCCCACCGAGCGCCTGGAAAATCGACAGGTAGGTATTTTCTACCGCCTGAAACTCCGCCAGCCGCTGCCGCGCCGGCGTCAGCTCCAGCCCGCGATCCGCAAGCTGCCGCGAAAGATGCTCCCGCACCGCCGCGACCTTCTCGCGCGGGCCGTCGATGAGGAAAAAGCGGCAGCCGCCGATGCCGGGAAACTTTTCGACAAAGTGCTTTTCGGAAACGAGGACGCTGCCTTGCAAAATAGAACCGCTCACCGCACCGGCAATGCCGAGCCGAAACGGCTGCCCACGCTCATCCCGGTAGTCCAGCGCATCGCCCAGCTTCATCTTCAGCGCCCATTGCAGCGTATTCGCATCCACGATTCCCGGCACCGCATCCGCCGCTCCGTCGTTGAGCGTTGAGCGTTGAGCGTTGGACGTTGAGCGTTCTCCGATTGCCTCCCATTTCCCCGCCGATTCCGAAAATCGAAACCGCCCCGCAAGATCGTCCGGTTTCACCCCCAGCACCCGCGGCTGGAGCGCACGATTGAGATTCAGACAGCTCGCATCGTCGCCATCCCGCACCCGCATCGGCACCACGCTCACGCCTGCCATGATTTTTTCATCGAGCGCGAAAGCCTCGCGCCCCTTCGCCGTGTTCAGGTCGTCGTAAATCGGCAGCGCCGATTCGCCGACCAGCGCAAACCCGCCCGTCCCCGTATCCCGTCGCGCCGTTTCCCCCGCCGGCCGCTGCCGGAATGCATCCACCGCCACCACCATGAATACCCCGCTCGCCAGCACCCCGATGATCCCCACGCTCCGTCCGCGCCGCCGCGCCGCATTCCGCACGCCGAGTTGCCCGAGCGATTCCAGGCCCGGCGTCGCCGCACCGGCGCTCCGCCGCAGCCAAGCCACTGCCAGCGCCAGACCGCCAACCAGCAGCAACGCGCCCGCGCCGAAAAACGCTTCTGCATTCGTCGTCGAAAACGCCATCGCTATGGCCGAGAAGACGCACACCGCAGCGACTGCTCGTGGAAACCGCAGAGGCGCGGAGAGGAACGCAGAGGACTTTTTTGACCTGTCTCCCTCACCCTCTGCGTTCCTCTCAAAAACCTCTGCGCCTCTGCGGTCAAACTCCCCTGTGAGATCGTCACCCGTCAACAGCGCCCGCGCGCTCTGCCGGAGCTGCCGCCGGCTCGCCCACCACATCGCCAGCACCGCCACCGCCACACCCGACGCGACGCCGATCATCAGCGTCCCAGGCTTCACCACGAAAACGAATTCCGTCGTGCCGACCGCGCCGCGCCACACCGTCGCCAGCGCGCGGAGCACCAGCCGCGTGTAGAGCACCGCGCCAGCCGCCCCGAGCAGACCGCCGGCCAGCGCCAGCACCACACCTTCACCCAAAAACAGCCGTCGCACCTGCCGCGCCCGCAGCCCCAGCGCCAGCAGCAGCCCGGCCTCCGCGTTGCGCTGCTCGAGCGAAAAGGTGAACAGCATCCCCGTCAGCACCGCCGCCGCCGCGATGAGGAAGAACGAGAAATAGACAAACAGCTCGCCGAAATCGACCGGCGCATCCGTCGCCGCCAGCGCCTGCGCGCGCAGCGGGATGAATTGGAAGCCGAGCATTTCCGGCGTCAGTTGCGCGCGCAACTCGCGCTCGATCTCCGCGCGCTCCGTCCCCGCCGGCCAGCGCATCGCCGTCACTTTGCCCCACCGATTTCCCCACATCTCCTGCCCGACTTTGAGATTCACAAATGCCTTCGGCGTGCCGCGATATTGAGTCCAGTACGCCTGATCCTTGTCCCGCATCCGCGTCGCGTCGAAAGCGAACCCCGGCTTCCAGTCGCGACAGTTCGCCTTGTCCGACAGCCCCGGAAAATCCGGCATCCACGACGTGTTGAGCTGCGGCTCATCCATCGGCAGCACCGCCAGCACTGTGAACTTCCGCGCCTGCTCCACCAGCTCCCGCCGCTCGCCCATGACGAAATATTTCACCGTCACCTCCCCACCCGCGCCGATGCCCAGATCATCCGCCAGCCATTGCGAAATCACCATCTCCCCGTCCGCCAGCTCCGCCGGCAAAAACCCCGCCGACGCCGTCTCCACCGCCGTGACCATCGAGTAAGGCGTCGCCTTCTCCCCCGCCCGCAGTTCATTGACGAAATACGTCAGCGCATCCACCCGCCGGTCGTCCTTCCCCCGCGGCGCCGCCGCGACCACCGGCGGATCGAGAAACACCCGCGGCGTGCGCAATTCGAGGCCGGAGTTGTTGGGGAGGTCGCGGAGTTCGAGGCCCGCATAGCCAATACTCCAATTCCCGATCAGGTTCTTCCGCATCGTTTCTACGCTGCTCTGCACCTCCCATTTGCGCTCGTAGAGTTTGAAAAGTTCAATGCTCGTTCGTTTACCGTCCAAGCCAATCCATGGCACCGAGAAATAACTCGTTCCTCCAGCCATACTCGCGTGGGAAGCGCCGAGAAAAAGATTCGCTTTGCCAGGAAGGGCGAGCTTCGCCTGCACGACGAGCAAATTGGCAAACACGCTGAACGGTGGCACTTGGCTAGCTGCCAAAGCAAAGCGTCCATACTGCTCATCGCCAACGACACGAA
>JANXWQ010000659.1 GCA_025351065.1 Chthoniobacter sp.
CCGCGGAGTGGCGCGGACGGCAGGAGGCGCTGGGGTTTCTCGATGAAATCCTCGACGCGCTGCGCGATGGCGACATCGCGCGTGTGGGCAGCGCCACGACGCGCAATTTTGACGGGCCGATCCAAACGATCATTCCGTGGGCCTCGACGCATTACACCGAGCGGCTGATCGAGCAGGTGCGCGCGGAGTTTGGCGCGGACTTTCACGGCTTTTGGATGCTCGGCGGCATGAGCGGCGGCGGCATGGGTTTCATGTTTGCGCCGGCGCGCAAAACGGAGGCGCAGGAGCGGCTTGGCGAGATCATGCGCGCGACGAAAAAAGAGCTCGCGGCCTCGCTGCCGTTCGCGATGGAGCCGGTGGTTTATGATTTCCGCATCAACGAAAACGGCACCTTCGCCGACCTCCTGCCCGGCGGCACCGCGCTGATGCCGAAGGGCTACTACCTGCTCCGCGCGCCCGCGCTGCTGCGGCTCGATCCGAAATCGCTCCCCGCGCTGGACCGCGCGGAGCTGGACAAATTCGCGGCCGCCTGCCGCACGCAGCCCGAGCTGCGCGGCGTGGTGCAGGAGCTTTTCGACGCGCTGCTCCCGCGCGGCCGCAACGAGCAGGCCGGCGCGCAGTCGCTCGACGAACTGCTCGCAGAAAACGGCTTCGATCCCGAAGCCCACGCGCAGATCCGCGGCGACCTGAAAGCCGGCCGCATCGGCCTCGCGCAAAACCGTCTGGCGGCGAATACGGCCATCGAAGATGTGCGCGCGGAAGATGTGGCCGACATGAGCCGCGCGCCCGGCTCCGGGACAGGCTCAGGTAGTGGGACAGGCTTCCAGCCTGTCGGAGTGGGGCAGGCATCCCTGCCTGCCCGAGGCCCGCACTTCCAACCCTTCGACAAAACCGCTCCCATCTCCGCCCAAGCCCGTCACCTCCCCCACTGGCAGCAACCCGGTGCCACCTACTTCGTCACCTTCCGTCTCGCCGATTCGCTCCCTGCTCTGACCCTCGCCCGCTGGCGCCACGACCGCGACGAATGGCTGCGCACCCATCCGCGCCCATGGAATCCGCTGCTCACCGCCGAATACTACCGCCGCTTTCACGAAAGCCTCGAGGAGCATCTGGACAAAGGCCACGGCTCTTGCGCGCTCGCGGACCAGCGCGTGGCAGACATTGTGGAAAAGGCGCTGCGCCATTTCGACGGCGAGCGCTACTGGCTCGGCAGCTACGCGATCCTGCCGAATCATGTGCATGTGCTCGTCACGCTGGAAGGCGAAGAGGGGTTGTCGGCGACATTGCATTCGTGGAAATCTTTCACGGCGCAGCGGATCAACGCTCTGCTCGATGGCAGCGGCCGGTTTTGGCAGGATGAAAGTTTCGATCACATCGTGCGGCATGAGGATGAGCTGCGGGCGATCGAGCGATACATCGCGGAGAATCCGAAAAACGCAGGGTTGGTGAAAGGATTTCGCGTCGGCGTGGGACAGGCTTCCGAGCCTGTCGGAGTGCGGCAGGCATCCTTGCCTGCCGGAGGGAGCGGGGGCCATCCGTTGGCACTCGGGCAGGCTGGGAAGCCTGCCCCACTACGACAGGCTGGAAGCCTGTCCCACCACGCTCGCGGACTCGCGGCGTTGCGCGCGGGGGAGGCGGCGGTGGTGACTTTGGCGGCGGGCGCGGCGTCGCGGTGGACGCAGGGCGCGGGGGTGGTGAAGTCGCTGCATCCGTTTTGCAAACTCGCGGGGCGGCATCGCACTTTTCTCGAAACGCACCTCGCGAAATCGCGGCACAGCGCGCGGCTCGCGGGCATGGCGGTGCCGCACATTTTTACGACGAGCTATCTCACGCACGGGCCGATCTCGGCCATCCTGGCGGCGCGGAAAAACTACGGCTACGACGGGCCGCTGCGGCTCTCGCGGGGCAAGAGCGTGGGGTTGCGCTTCGTGCCGACGGCGCGGGACTTGCGTTTCGCGTGGGAGGAGATGCCGCAGCAGGTGCTCGACGAACAGCAGCAGAAAGTCCGCGAATCCCTGCGCGCCGCACTGCTGCGCTGGGCGGAGGGCGCGGGCGAGGCCACGGATTACCGCGACAATCTCCCGCTGCAATGCCTGCACCCGGTCGGGCATTTCTACGAAGTGCCGAATCTGCTCCGCAACGGCACGCTCGCCGCGCTGCTCCACGAGCGCCCGCAGCTCCGCACACTGCTGCTGCACAATATCGACACGGTGGGCGCAAACCTTGATCCTGCCTTGCTCGGACAGCATCTCGACAGCGGTGCGACGCTGAGCTTCGAGGTCATCACGCGGCGGCTGGAGGATCGCGGCGGGGGGCTGGCGCGGGTGGATGGGCGGGTGCGGCTGGTCGAGGGGCTGGCGATGCCGCGCGAGGAATTGGAATTTGGGCTGACCTACTACAACACACTCACGACGTGGATCGACATCGACGGCCTGCTCGCCGCTTTCGGTCTCACACGCGAGGAACTCGACGACGAGCCGCGCGTCACCGCCGCGATCCGCGCGCTCGCGGCAAAGGTGCCGACCTACATCACCCTCAAGGACGTAAAAAAACGCTGGGGCCACGGGCAGGAGGACATCTTCCCGGTCGCGCAGTTTGAAAAACTGTGGGGCGACCTCACGGCGCTGCCGGAAATCGTGAGCCAGTTTCTCGTCGTGCCGCGGCTGCGCGGGCAGCAGCTCAAGGAGCAGGCCCAGCTCGACGGCTGGCTGCGCGACGGCTCGGCGGCGCACGTTGAGGCGATCTGCGATTTTA
>JANXWQ010000004.1 GCA_025351065.1 Chthoniobacter sp.
TAGTGCGTGGGCATGGTGTCGGCGAGGGTGCCGTCGCAGTCGAAAATGTAGGCGGCGAAGTCGCCGGGCGGGATGGCTAGGATGGGTGCGGAAAGGGTGGCGTCGGACACGGCGCGGGAAGGTGGGTGCGAGAGGCGGCGGGTGGCAAGGGGGAAAGATGTCACTTCCCCGCTTCCGCTTTCTCGCCAGCCTTTTTCCATCCGAGGATGCCGGGCGCGTAGTGCTGCACGTTGGTGTAGCCAAGATCGCGGGCCTTTTCGGCGGCAAAGGCGAAGGCGCTGCATTGCTCATCCGCGCAGTAGGCGACGATGAGCGCGGTCTTGTCGGCGGGGAGTTTCGCCGCGAGCGCGGCCTCGGCGGTTTCAAAGTCGAGCGCGCCGGGGATGTGGCCGGCCTGATAGGTCTCGGAGCCGTTCACGTCGATGAGCGTGACGCGCTTTTCCGCGATGGCCTTTTTCAAAGCGCCGTGGCTGATGTGCGGAAATTTCTCCCCGGCCAGCGCGAGCAGCGGCAGGAGGATGAGCGCAAAAAGGAAGGCGGCGGTTTTTTTCATAACGGATGCGCCGAAAGTCACGCGGCGGGCGGTTTTCTCAACCGCGGATTTTTTCCAAACGAGCCTTTGCGCGAAGCTGCCACCGCTGGTAGCTAAAGATTCCTGCTGGCGCGCGACCCACTTTTCTCATCCGACCCATCGCCCTATGGCTGACATCAAGTTTCACTGCCCCGAATGTGACCAGAAGATCCTCGTGGACGACAGCGCCGCCGGCATGCAGATCGACTGCCCGAGCTGCCGCAGCGCACTCGTCATCCCCGCGCAGACCGGCGCGGCCGTGCAGCTCGTGACGCGGCGGCAGCAGGCCGTGGCGGCGGGGGCGTCGGGCAGCAGCGCTTATGAGGAGCTGGATCGCAAGCAGCGCGAGCTGACTTCCGCGCTCGACGAAGCGGCGAAGCTGCGCGCCGAAAGCGACCGCGCCAAAACCGAGGTGAACCGGCTGCGCGACGACCTCGCCGCCACCGCTCGCGAACGAGACGGCTTGCGCGCGACCGGGCTCGAACTCAACCGGCTGAAAGACGCCGAGGGCCGCTTTCAGACCGAGTTGGAAACGACGCGCGAAGAACTCACCCGCGAGCGCCAGCAGCGGGAAACGCTCGCCAGCCGGCTCGCCGCGCAGGAAGGCGAGGTGTCGAAACCTGGCGTCGCGGATCAGGAGCTGGTGGGCCTGCGCCAACAGCTCGCCAAACTTTCCGCGGAACGCGACGGCTTGCAGAGGCTCGCGGCGGAGCGGGACGCAGAGTTGGAAATCCTCGCGCAAGGCGGAGCGGCTGCGCCCGGCAATTTGCAGGAGCGGCTGACTGCGGCGGAAAAGGAAAGCGAGGCGCTCAAGGCGCAGTTCGCCGAGGCGCAGCGAACGATCGAATCGGAGCGCACCAAGGAGGCGCGGCACGCCGAGCGTGTGGCCGCCGTGGAGCGCGAGCGCGAAGAGCTGCGCGATCACCTGACCGCCGCGGGCGAGTCGGTGCAAAACCTGACCGCTTTGCAGAACGAGATGTCGAAACTGCGGGGCGAACTCGACGCGACCTCGAAGGCCCTAGGCACGGCGAAGGCCGAGGCCGATCAGTCGGCGCAGAATCTCGCGGAGATGCGGAAGAATCAGGAGGCCATCACCATTGAGCGCGACGAGGCGCGCAAACAAGTGACCGACCGCGAAGACGCTCTGCAAAAGGCTTCGCTGACCATGGAGGCGGCGAAAAACGAACTCGCCCGGCTCAAGCAGGATGCCGCCGAAGCCGCCGCCGAGCACGAGCGGACGCACGGCGCGCACGCCGAGGCGGCCGAGGAGGCGAAGGATTTGCAGGCCCGCGTGGACGGGCTGCTCGACAGTCTGCACCAGCGCGACCGCGAAGTGGCCGAGGCCGCGCAGGCACTCGATGCCGCCAAAGCCGCCAGCACCGCGCTGCACGGGCAACTGACGGAAAAGGACGCCGCGCTCGCCGCCGCGCAGCAAAACCATCAGGCACTGCAGACCGCCTTCGACGCCGCCATCAAGACCCGCGAGCAACTCGACGCCACCGCCGCCGAGGAGCACACCCGCACCGCCGCGCTGACCGCCGAGCTGCAGGCCGCCCAGCAGGCACTCGCCGACCTGCGCCAGACCGCGCAAACCGCGGGCGGCGAACGCGAGAAAATCGCCACGAACCTCGCCGCGAAAGACACGGAAATACGCGAAGCGCTCGCCAAAGTCGCCGAGGCGCAGGAGCAGGAAAAAGCGCAGCGCACCCGCACCGAGGAAGCCGAGAAAGCCCTCGCCGCCGCGCAGGAAAAAAGCCAGACGCTCGCCGCCGAGCGCGACCGCCTTTCCGCCAATCTCGCCAAAGTGAACACCGAACTCGGCGTCGCCTCCGAGCAGCTCCGGCAGGCCCGCAGCGAGCGCGAGGCCGTGAAATCCTCCGCGGGTTCCATCGAGATTCAGCTCGAGCAGGGGCTCGATCATCTGCACGCCGTCGAGTCCGAGCGCGACTCGCTCAAGTCCGAACTCGAAGCCGTCAAAGCCGGTCTCGAACGCGCCAAGCAGCACGTCAACGTCCTGCAAGGCCGCCGCGACCAGATGCGCGATGAAATCGCCCGGCTGAAAGTGGCGCTCGGGCAGGCCCCGGACGCGATCGGATAGCGCTGCGCGCCAGTTGAAAACGCCCGTCCTTTCCATCGTCTTCTTTCTCCTCGCGTCGCTGTGCGGAGCGCTTGGGCAATTCCTCTACAAATCCGGCGCGGAACGCGCGACGGGCGGGCTGATGAGCTACGTCGCCAATGCCCGGTTGCTCGGTGGCGTGGCGTGCTACGTCGCGGTGATGGTGCTCTTCGTCGCCGCGTTCAAACGCGGCGGCGCGCTGACGACGCTCTATCCGGTGTATGCCACGACCTTCATTTTTGCGGCGCTGATCGCACTCTGGGCCTACGGCACGCCGATCAAACCGGCGAACGTCGGCGGCATGGCGCTGCTCCTCGCGGGGATGTATTTCATGGGGCGCTGACCGATGCCGACCGAACCCACCGGACGCCGCCCGCTCAAGAGCCGCGACCTGCCCTTTTTCAAAAACCTCGCCGCCACCCTGGCGCGCAGCGGGGCGACGCCAAACGGGATTTCCTTCGCGAGTATCGTCTGCGGATGCTGTGCCGGCGCGGCTTTGGCGGCGACGGCGCGGTGCGACTGCTGGGCGACGCGGTGGCTTTGGCTGGCGGCGGCGGTCTTCATTCAACTGCGCCTGATCGCGAACCTGCTCGACGGCATGGTCGCGGTGGAAGGGCGCAAGGGCGGGCCGACGGGCGAGCTTTGGAATGAAGCGCCGGATCGGGTGGCCGACGCGGCGATCCTGATTGGCGCTGGGTTTGCAGCCGGTGGCGGGCCGACGCTCGGATTTTGCGCGGCGCTTGCGGCGGTGTTTGTCGCGTATGTTCGCGCGCTTGGCGCGAGCGTGGGCGCGGGGCAAATTTTCATCGGCCCGCAGGCGAAGCCGCAGCGGATGTTTGTGATGACGCTGGCCTCGGTCGCGATGGTGATCGTTCCGATGCCGCTGATGAAATTCGCGCTGTGGTTTGTGATCGCGGGTTGCGTGGTGACGGCGTGGCGGCGGCTCGCGCGGATT
>JANXWQ010000037.1 GCA_025351065.1 Chthoniobacter sp.
CGCGATGCCGAGCTGGTGATAGACGGTCGCGGCCATGTTTTCGACCGTGAGCGGATCCGCATCCGGCTCCGAACCGGTCGGGTCGGAGGTGCCATAAACGCTTCCGCGCTTAAACCCGCCGCCGGCGAAGACGATGTTGAACACGCGCGGCCAGTGGTCACGGCCCGCGTCCTTGTTGATCTTCGGGGTGCGGCCAAACTCGGACGTGACCATGACGATGGTCGAGTCGAGCAGTCCGCGCTCGTCGAGGTCGCTGATGAGCGCGGCATAGGCTTGGTCGAAAGGCGGGAGCGAACGCGTGATGCCGTCCTGAATCTTCGCGTGCATGTCCCAGCCGCCGTAAGTCATCGAGACGAAACGCACGCCCGCTTCCACGAGTCGGCGGGCCATCAGCATGCGCTGGCCAGCTTCGTTCTCACCGTAGGCTTTGCGGAACTTCTCCGGCTCGTCGGCGAGGTTGAAAGCCTCGCGCGCGCTTTGCGACGACACGAGCGAATAGGCCGCCTGGTAAAAGCTGTCCATCGCGTCGAGCGAGTCGCTTTTTTCCAAAGTGCGGAAATGCTCATCGACCGTGGACAGGATGTTCCGGCGGCGGTCGAAACGCTCCGGCGTGATCCCTTGGTGCATGTTGAGATCGCGCACCGCGAAGCCTTTGTTTGCCGGATCGCCGCCGAGGCTGAACGGCCCGTGCGCCGTCGAGAGATAGCCGCTGCCGGCGAATTCGTTCGGCATGTTTGGCACGCAGACGTAGGGTGGCAGGTTGTTACGCGAGCCCAGCTCGTGCGAGACGACCGAGCCCATCGACGGAAACTGCAGCGCGGGCGACGGCCGGTAGCCGGTGAACATGTTGTGCGTGCCGCGCTCGTGCGCCGCTTCGCCGTGGGTCATCGAGCGGACGACCGTGATCTTGTCCGCGATCTTCGCCGTTTCCTTCAGGTGCTCGGAGAAACGCACCCCGTCCAGCTTCGTGTCAATCGACCCGAGCGGACCGCGGTATTCGATTGGCGCGTACGGCTTCGGATCAAAGGTCTCCTGAGCAGCCCAGCCGCCCGGCATGAAAATGTGGATGATCGACTTCGCCACCGCTGGCGGAGCGACGATGCCCGGCGTCGAGGTTTGTGCCGCGCGCAGTTTGAAAAAATCCCCCAGCGTAAGGCCAAGCCCGCCGATGAGGCCGGTGTACAGGAATTCGCGGCGCGACGCTTTGCGGAAGTGCGCGGGATCGTCGAACCAAGTGACGGGTGTGATATCGCTCATAATATTCTGTGGGTTGATTTTGACCGGGTTTGCAGCAGCGCCCGCACCCTACCGGCGCGGCTGCCGAAATCAAACCCGTTAATCGCTGGAAAAGGTTGTCCTTTCCGGTGGCGCATGCGGGCGGGTTTCGGGGCTGTTTCGCAAGGGGAACCAGAGGCGGATTAGTTCCTTAGAAAAATTTGCGGATTCGTCTTCCCCACCGGGCCGGGAAAAGCGCGCGCCAGTGGTCAGCGGAAATGTTTCTCAAACATCACCGGTCGGATGGCACGCATGCTGCAATCTATTTTCGTGCGAGCCAGGAACTCACCTAACACCACACTCCTTAAGTTCCGTTCCCCCGGCCCCCGCAGCGCGATCAGCAATGATCGCGCTTATTTTTTGGGGCGGGTCAGCCGTACAGCGAACAGCCCCCCGCGCTTGGCACTGGCGCTGCTAATTCATCCGGGAGAATGAAAAAACCTCCGCAAACCCATCGTGCTTCCGGCGGAGCCAAAACCAACTGCCGCCTCCTTGTCATTTTTCAGCCGGTCTCGCCCCCGGCGATCCGGCCGCTTTGAACTGCCACTCCCCCACCCCCGCCGCACCGTGCAACTCCGCCCCGCCCTTCCTGCAAATCCCCACGCGCTCGAGATCGAGCCGGAACCCGCGAAATCCGTGGCACGGACGGCGCGGCCCGTCGTGCGCGTGCCGCGGCCGAAAGTCCTGCTGCTCGACGATCAGGAGGACTTTCGCGATGTCCTCCGCGACTACCTCGTTTCGCGCTGCTACCAAGTCACCGAGGTCAGCAACGGCGCGGAAGGACTCCGCGAAGTCATGCGGGAAACCTACGATCTCATCATCTGCGACATGATGATGCCCAAGGTCGGCGGCGAAATGTTTTACTGGGCCGTTACCCGCGTCCGCCCGGCAGCCCGCCTGCGCTTCGTCTTTATCACCGGCCACCAAAACGATCCGACGGTCGAGCACTTCTTCCGCCGCGTGCAGGCCACCGTGCTCGTCAAGCCGTTCAAGCTCGACGACCTCAACACCAGCCTGCTCGACGTGGATCGGAAACTGCGCTGACCTCGCGGCCCTCTTATTTGGGTAATTACATACTTGACTCAGTAGGTTTCTCATGCGATTAGTGGGGTATGAAGACTGAAATCGAGTTTCCTGAAACCCTGCAAAACGCCTTTGAATTTTTCGGCAACGAGGATAACGCCTTTGCTTTCATGGTGGGTTTGCGCTGGCCGGACGGAGTAAGTTGTCCGCGCTGCGGATCGGGCGAAGTGCGCCGGATTTCCACCCGCAAGGTGTGGGAGTGTAAGAACTGCGTTTTCCTCAAGCAATTCTCCGTGAAGGTAGGAACCATTTTCGAGGATTCCCCTATCAGTCTCGGTAAATGGTGGTGCGCCATTTGGCTGATCTCCAACGCCAAGAACGGCATCAGTTCTTGCGAGCTTCACCGCACCTTGGGCGTAACTCAGAAGACTGCTTGGTTCATGTTGCAGCGCATCCGGCTCGCGCTGCAAAACGGTAGCATCGTGAAGATCGGCGGACACGTCGAAGTGGACGAAACCTTCATTGGCGGGAAAGCCCGCAACATGCACAAGGGCAAACGCAAGGTGAACGGCACCGGCCCTGTGGCTATGGCTCCCGTGATGGGTCTGTTGGAACGCAACACCGGCAAAAAGGCGTCGCGCGTCATTTTGAAGCATGTTGACACCCGGAAAAAGGGCGAGTTGCAAGGCAATGTTCGCGAATACGTCTTGAAGGGCTCCGAGGTTCACACCGATGCGCTGAAATCCTACGAAGGACTTTCGGACGAATATACCCACAACGTCATTGACCATGCGGAGTGCTACGTGAAGGGCCATGTCCACACCAACGGGCTGGAGAACTTCTGGAGTCTCTTGAAGCGCACCATCAAAGGAACTTACGTGAGTGTAGAACCGTTTCATTTGTTCCGGTATTTGGACGAGCAGGCGTTCCGCTTCAACGAGCGCAAGGACGAGGACGGCGACCAAGGCCGGTTTATGAAGGCCGTTGCGGGCATCTTCGGCAAGCGGCTGCGGTATGCGGCGCTCATCGGGCAGGAGTTGCAAACGCCAGCCCTCCCAGCGTAAGCGGCAGGGGCGCGGCAAGCGCCGCAAGAAGGTATAGCACCGCTCGCGTGCCCGTGCTATGTGTGAGACATGAACACGCCGGAACCCACAGAGCCCACGCCGCGCCAGAAATTCGAGGCGCTGGCAAAACGCATCATTGCCGTTCCGAAGGCGACCGTGGATGCCGCGCAGAAGGAGTGGAAGAAGACCAAGCATAAGCGCGGGCAAAGTTCTACGGTTCCCTTTGGCCTGCTCCCCGGAAATTGATCCAGGCGCTATGAGAGCGTGTCCGGAAAGTTCCTTCAACTTAGTACTTGTACTATTTATGACTTTTATAC
>JANXWQ010000038.1 GCA_025351065.1 Chthoniobacter sp.
GGCGAAGCCGTCAGATCCTTTTGCAGCGCGCGCGGGATGCTTTGCCATTCCGTCGGCTGAAGCGATGGCGGCACCGCATCGATCCGCACTTGCAGCCGCCCGCTCGACTGCACCGTGACAAAGCCACGCTGCAAATTCACGTCCGCCGCGTTCACCGGATACAGCTTCATCTCCGTCGCATTCGCCGGCAGCGGCACCTGGTAGGTGACTTGCAAAAGATACTGCCCAATCACCCGCCGATGCAGCTTCACGTCCCACGGTTCCATCTCGTCTTTGGCATTTTGCGCCTTGAGAAAGTCGGCCACCTGATCGCCTTCAAACCGCACATTTTCCGCACCGACCGGCAGGATGACGCGGAACGCTTTCAAGCCGGTGTTCTCGATTTGATACTGCAAATTCGCGGTCACTTTCACGAACGCCTCGCCGACCGTCGCGTGCTGCAGACTCGTCACCTGCACCCACGGATCGACCTGCTCGACATCGAGCGCGAGGCTCCACGGCGTCTGCAAAATGCGGAACGCGAGCACGCCCTTTTGCTTGATGCCCGACTTCTGCGGATCGAGCTGCGTCACGCCCTCGCGTGTCGTGACCTGGAGGCGCATGCCCTGTTCCGGCACCACGAGAAAAGTCCCGCGCTGCTTGCTCGCCTCGCGAAAGATGAGCTGCGGCGCGGCCCACGCTTTCGCCGCCTTCATCCCCGGCCCGGTGAGGCTGATGGCAAACTGCTGCTGCCCCTCCGTCCGCCCGCGCAGGTGCATCGTGATGATGCGCCCCGCCTCGGTCTTCAACTCCGTCCAATGGCTCACCGCCTTGCCGCTGATCGACTCGACATCCATCCCCGCGGGCAGCGCAAAACTCAGCCGGAAAATCCCGGCGCGCGTGATCTCGACGTTCGCATTCACCGCGAGCAGCGCGCGGTCTTCGCCGAGCGAAAGCGTGTCCTGCGACTCCACACGCACGTCCGGCTCGACCGCCGATGCCTTCAACGCGGCAGTCGCTTTGACCTCTGCATAGCGAAAGGCGCGGCGCACCGTGAGGCCGGGAATTTGCGCCGCGAGCACCGGCGCGATGTTGCCGGGAAAGTCCTCGAGATTAATCGGCGCGAGCGTCTCGGCGGTCACGGTGTCGAGCTGCACTTCGTTGCCCGTGGCAATGCCGAGCAGGCCGATTTGTCCGGCGGCGTTTTCCACGGAGATCAAGCCCACAGGCTGCTCGACGGGCAGCGGGCCGGTCGCGATCTGGGAGCGGATGAGCAGCGAAAACGGACGCGACTGCGGCGGCGCGAGATTCACGCGCAGCTTCCCGGTGTCGGGATCGAAGCGCCATTGCGAGACCACGGACGCGGGCCGTTTCTCGTTCTCCTTCACCGGCGCGAGTGTCACGGGATCGAGCACGTCGGTAATCGTCGCGCCTTTCGGCACGGAAAAAACCAGCTCGCCCAACTCGCCCTGCGCGGGGCGGATCGCTGCTTGGTGGAGTCCTTCAATGACGCCCGCCGTCGGCGCGTAGAGCTGCGTCAGCTCCGCGTAAAAGACCGCCTTCTCCCGCGCGACATCGCGACTGCGCGGTTTCCAGCCGATCCAAATGTCGTTCACCGGCGCGAGCACGAGCGTCGCGATGGTGTCCTTCCCGACCGTCCTCCGTTCGATGGAAACGGCCTGCGGCGAGACGACATCCACATCGAGATTCGCCAGCGTGAGCGTGAGCGAATTCACCAATCCAAACTGCGCGGGCAGCGCAAAGCCGCTCTCCGCGTCCTTCTTCGTCACCGGCACCTGATACGAAAGCTCGATGTCGAACGCCCCGCTTTCGAGCGCGAGTAAATGCTGCGCGCGCTTCGCGCCGACGCTCGCCTGCACGAGCTTCAGCCCGGTGAGCGGATAGGTGACCTTCGTCAAAACCGCGGGCTCAAACAGCAACGGCAGCCGCTGCCCCTTTACCGCCTGCCAGCGCACCTTCGCGGTCGCGAGCGCGAATTTTTCCTCGACGCGAATCTGCTGCGTCACCGTCTCCGCGACGGGCGGTTCCTTCGGCAAAAGCGCCGCTGCTTCCTGCGCCGATGCCGCATGGACAAACAGCGCGATGAGCAGCGCTGCCGTCGCCGCCGCCGCGCCACCGCCCGGCGGCATCGCGGGCTTCGGCTTGCGCGGTGCCTGCCACAGGCGGCGCAACGCGGGCACCGCGAGCTGCCAGACAAAGAACGCGGCGGCCACGACGAGAAACGCCGCCGCGCCGTTCGGACAGCGCAGCGCCGCCCACGCGAGCAGCGTCCAGCCGGCGACCGTCCACGCCGGTTTCCCCGCGAGCCACGCATACCCAAACGCGATGAACGCAAACAGCGCCGGCCACGCGCAGCCGATCCACGACCAAATCGAAACCTTGTCTTCGAGGTTACTGACTTCGACCGACAGCGCATTTCCCGCCTGCTGCACCGGCGCGAGAAAAGTGAGATCGCGCGGCAACTCCGCGGTCTGCTGCGCCGCGATTTCGCCGAGGCTGATGAGCGCCACACCCGCGAGCGCAAATGCTGCGCAGCCCACCACCAGCGCCGACCAGTGCCGCGCGGTATATTTGAAAACACCTTCGCGCGCCGCGCCGCGCCACACCACGACAGCCAGCGCGAGCAGCGCCAGCGCAGCGCACAGCGCAAACGTCGCACGGTCCGAATCTCCGCCGCGAAAAGTCCGCGCGAGTTGCGCGAAGCCCGAAACATCCGTGACGCCGCCGACCGGCGTGAGCGCGCCTTCGCGATAGATGAGACGCTGCGCCGTGTCCGGCTCCAGCTTCCATTCTACGAGCATCACCGGCGCGCCGACGATCGGCGTCGTGACCGTCAAGCGACCTGGGTTTTTTGATCGCGAGGCGAGTTTCAAATCAATCG
>JANXWQ010000074.1 GCA_025351065.1 Chthoniobacter sp.
TGCCTCTTCCAGCGCGCGTTTTCTGGTAATACCGTCTGGCTATACCGCTGGCTATACCGGCGGAAAAATGGCAGACCATTGCGGGCCTCGGCAGGCCACGCTAAATCGTCCGCCAACCCGCATGAATGCTTGATATGCAGCAACCCAGACCTGTCCAGTCCAACCGAGGCCAAACGCGACCAATCGGGATGAAAATTCTGTGTGACAAGAAGCGATTGGTCTTAGAGGCGTCCGGAATGGGCGCGCCGTGATGTCTGCCGGCGCGCTCTCGCTCATCGCGTTCATCATCGTCGCGCTCGCCGTCTGCTCGGCGCTGTTTTCGGCGATTGAGACGGCGCTGTTTTCGCTCCAGCCGTTTCACATCGAGCGGCTGAAGGCGCAGCGCGCGGACTTTGCGGCGGCGCTGGCGCGGCTGATGGAAAATCCGCGCCGCCTGCTCAGCGCGATCCTGCTGGCGGATGCGCTGGTGAATCTGCCGCTGATTATTTTGAGCCTGTTTTTGCTGCGGACTTTGGAAGGCTCGGGCGTGCCGTACTGGGCCGAGGCGCTGCTCATTTTCACGCTCATCGTTTTCATCTGCGACCTCGTGCCAAAGCTCGCGGCGCTGGCGAATCCCGACCGCTTCGCGCGGCTCGGGGTGCGGGTGATGCGGGTGCTGACGCCGGTCTTTGATCCCGTCGCGCGGCAGCTCCAGCGGATGAGCGAAAGCGTGGCCAATGCGGTGACGCCGGCGGCGCTGAAGACCGGGCACTTTCTCAGCGAAGACGAGCTGGGGACGCTGATCGAACTGAGCGCGGAGGAGGGTGCGCTGCATGAGACAGAGAGCGAGATGATTCAGGAGATCATCAAGCTCGGCGACAAGACGGCGAAGGACTGCATGACGCCGCGGGTGGACGCCTTCGCGGTGCCGGACGATCTCACGCACGACGAGCTGATCCCGCGGCTGCGCGCGCGGCGCTTCCGGCGGGTGGTGGTGTATGGCGAGACGCCGGATGACATCGAGGGCGTGCTGGATGTGCGGACGTTTTTGCTCGCGCCGGAAACGCCGTACACGGAGCAGCTCATCGCGCCGTCTTTCGTGCCGGAGACGATGAGGGCGATCGATCTGCTGCGGAGTTTTCTCAAGCATCCGCAGGGGCTGGCGATCGTGGTGGATGAGCACGGCGGCACGGAGGGCGTGGTGACGCTGGCGGACATCATCGAGGAGATCATCAGCGATGCGGTGCCGCAGGCGGAGCAGGGGCTGTACATCGAGAGCGTGGCCGAGGGGCAGCTCATCGTGAATGGCAGCGCGCGGCTGGACGACCTCAACGAACTGCTGAGTGTGAAGCTGGAAGAGGAGGGCATCGACACGATCGGCGGGCTCATTTTCAACCGGCTCGGCGCGCTGCCGAAGCCGGGCGCAAAGCTGGAAATCGACGGGCTGCGGGTGACGGTGCGGCGGACTTCGCGGAAGCGCGTGGAGGAAGTGCTGATCGTGCAGCCGCAGGCGCCGCAGGACGGGGAGGGCGAAGGGATATGACGTGGCTCGCCGTGGCGCTGTGCCTGCTGGTGTCGTTCGTTTTCTCGGGGATCGAGGCGGGGATTTTGTCGGTCAATCGCGTGCGGTTGAAGCATCGCGTGAAGCATCGCGACCGCGCGGCGCTCCGGCTGGACCGGCTGCTGCGCGACCCGGAGCGGCTGCTGGTGACGGTGCTGGTGGTGACGAATCTGATGAACATTTTCGCGATCACGCTGACCGTGCAGGAGTTCACGGCGCGGTGCGGGGTGTGGGGTTATCCGGCGGCGCTCGGGGCGTTTCTGCCGGTCTATCTTTTCGGGCTGGAGCTGCTGCCGAAGTCGCTCTTCCGCCACTTCCCATACCGCGCGCTAGCGGCGCTGACCGGGCCGCTGCGGCTGGCTGATGTGCTGCTCTCGCCGCTGCACGCCGTCGGCTCGGCGGTGTCGCGCACGCTTTTCAAAAAGCGCCCGGCGCCGCAGCGGAAACTGTTCACAGGGCGCGAGGATTTCAAATATCTGACTATCGAAAGCGAGCACACCGGGGCGATCAGCAAGGCCGAGCGGGAGATGATTCACAACGTCGTGGATTTCCGCGCGGTGCAGGCGAAAGACATGATGACCCCGCTCCTCGGCTTGCCGGTGATCGCAGCGAATGCCGACCTCGCCGAGTTGCTCGCGCGGAGCCGCGCGACGGGCGTGGAGCTGTGGCCGGTGATCTCCGCGCTGGGTGAAATCACGGGGCTGGTGCAGGTCTTCGATCTGGCGCTCGACGGGCGGAGGAGCGGGCCGGTGGAGCCGCACCAGCGGCGCATCGTGAAAGTGGCGGACACGGAGCCGGCCTACAGCGTCCTGCGCAAGCTGCGCGCGGCGCGCAGCACGCTCGCGGTGGTGAGCGGCGCGGACGGGCGGCAGGTGGGCGTGGTGGCTTGGGAGGATTTGATCCGGCGGCTGGTGACGGTCGCCGCGCCGCCCGCGAGCACGCTGTAGGGGAAGCTGCCAGCTTCCCCTACAGCGCGTGCGCGCGCGGAATCAGTAGCCGAACTTCCGCATGTCCTCGAACGGATCGATCTTGTAGTCGCGCAGCCTGAGGTGCGAATTCGCGGAGGGTGCCGTGTTCGGATTCGCCGGCGTGAGCGGTGCGCGCCCGGCGGGCGCACCGCCACCGGCCTGCGAGAGCGCGGACTCGAGATCAGCCGGGCCGTTGTAGGCGACGAAGGTATTGACCGGCACCGCGGCCACGCGCCCGCCGCCTTCGAGCCGCGCGTGCGCGGCTACGAATTCCGTCGGATTCCAGTAGCACGAGTAGTCGCGCGGAAAGGCCGAGCGGGCCATGCCGATGCGCAGGTTTTTGCGCATCTCGAAATGCAGGTGCGCGGGGTACATGCCGTGGCAGTTGCCGATGGTACCGATCTTCTGCCCGCGCGCGACCTGGTCGCCTTCGCGCACGAGAATCTGGTCGAGATGGCCGTAGAGCGAATCGACGTAGGCCACCTGCGCGCCCTCCATGTAGGCGTGGCGGACGATGATGACATTGCCCCAGCCGAGGCGGAAATCGCGTGCGAAAAGCACCACGCCGTGCGCGGTCGCGGCGACGGGCGCGCCGAGGTCGGTGTCGCCGCCGGCGTTGCCGTTCCAGTCTTCGCCGAGGTGGCCATTGGGCTGCATGCCGCGCGCCTTGTAGTAGCCCTTGCCGTCGGTGCCGACGGGACATTGGAAGCCGTCGGCGAGTTTCACCGCCGCCGTGTCCGCAGCCCGGAGGGAGCTGAGGGCGAGGGAAAGGACGGCGATGGAAAAAAGCCAGCGCATGGGGGGGGACAGCTTACGGACCGCGCGCGGGCTGGCAATCCCTCAGTGCGCCACCGTGTCGTGGACAAACAGCAGGAGCAGCACGCCGACAGCGATGCGGTAGAGGCCGAAGCCGATGAAGGTGTGGCTCTGCACGTAGCGCAGCAGCCATTTCACGGCGACGAAGGAAACGACGGCGGCGACCACGGCGGCGAGGCCGAGCATGGCCCAGTTTTCCGGCACGGTGCCGGCGGCGGGATGGTGGAGCGCTTTGAAAATTTTCAGCGCGCTGGCGGCGAGCATGGTGGGGATGCCGACGAGGAAGGAAAATTCCGTGGCCGCGGGCCGCGCCGCGCCGAGGGCGAGGGCAAAAAGGATCGTCGAGCCGGAGCGCGAGGCACCGGGGAAAACGGCCGCGAGCAACTGCGCGCCGCCCACGGCCAGCGCGACCGTCCAGGAAATTTCCGCCGCGCCTTTGCGCCCGCGAAACAGCAGCTCGACCACGACAAAAAGCACGCCGCCGATGAGCAGCGCGAGCGCCACGGGCGTGACCTCCTCGGGCAGCTTGAAGTGCTTCTTTTCCAAAATGAAGCCGCCGACGCAGGTGATGAAAAAGGCCGCGCCGATTTTCGCGAGCAGCGCCTGGCTGGCGGGTTCGCGCCAGCGCGTGAGCATGGCGATGCGGTCGGTGAAAAGCGGCAGCACGGCCAGCACCGCGCCGGCCTGGATGACGACATTGAAAAGGTCGCTCGCCTGGTGCCGGAGAAAATGCTCGGCGATGAGCAGGTGGCCGGTCGAGGAGACGGGGATGAATTCGGTGACGCCCTCGACGAAGCCGAGGATGATGACGATGAGCCAGAGGGGCATGGGCGAGGTGCAGGCCGAAGCGCGCGCTCCGGCCGGCGAAAAATTTCCGGGCTAGACCGCCGCGTCGCCGCGCTCTTCGGTGCGGATGCGGACGGCATCCTCGATCGGCGTGACGAAGACTTTGCCGTCGCCGATTTTGCCCGTCTTCGCCGCGGCCACGATGGCGGCCACGACTTTCGCCACGCGGTCATCCGAGACCACGAGCTCGAATTTCACCTTCGGCAAAAAGTCCACGGTGTACTCGCTGCCGCGGTAAATTTCCGTGTGGCCTTTCTGCCGGCCAAAGCCCTTCACCTCGCTGACGGTCATGCCCTCGATCCCGGCCTCGGCCAGCGCTTCCTTCACGTCTTCCATTTTGAAAGGCTTAATAATGGCTTCGATCTTTTTCATGTTGGCGCTGAGAACTACCGGGTGTTCCGCATTTGGCAAGCTCCCGCTGCAACGGTCGGCGGAAACCTTCGCGCTTGCCCGGCGCGGGGCGGCGGCGGAGAAAGGCGCATGCTGCATCTGGCTTCATGGATTCGGGAATGTGACGACGCCCATTTCGCGCGCTTCTTTGCGCTGCGCCCGGACCTCCGCGTGAGCAACGCTCGCCTCGGCCCGGTCGCTCTCGCAGGCACCCACGGTCTGCTGCTCACGGGCGGGCCGGACATCGCGGCGGAATTTCACGCCGAGCCGCCCGCCGAGCCGGCGTTGATTATGGACGCCGAGCCGGCGCGCGATGCGTGGGAATTTGCCGCCGTGCGCGCCGCCGTCGCGCGCGGGCTGCCGGTGCTGGCGATTTGCAAAGGCGTGCAGGTGCTCAATGTCGCGCTTGGCGGCACGCTCCTGCTGGACATCCGCGGCCACGATTTGCCGGAGATGAAAAGCGCCAACGTCCAGCCGCTGCGCTACGCCGCGGGTGCGCGGCATCGTTTTGAAATGGTTAACAGCTCGCATCATCAGGCGCTCGACCGCGTGGCGGACGGGCTGGAAGTCGAGGCCTGGCACGCGGACGACGGCACCATCGAGCAGGTGCGGCTGCGCGATTTTCCGTGGGGCGTGGGCGTCCAATATCACCCCGAGCGCGATATGGCTTACGCACCGCTGTTCGCAGATTTTTTCGCGCAGCTCACAAGCTAATCCACCATGAACTCCGACATCACCATTCGCGTAGGGCTCGAGTTTTCCTACGACGCCGCCGCGCCCACGCCGATGAGCCTGCTCATCCAGCCGCGACTCGACCCGTGGCAGCATTTCCAAGCCGAGCAGTTCAGCGTGACGCCCGACGGCAATTTCAGCGAAGCCGAAGACGCGCACGGCAACATCGTCCGCATCTTCGAACTGCCCGCCGGGCGCACCATCATCCGCCATGACGCGCTGGTCTCGGTGCCCGCGCTGCCCGAGGACTATGGCGCGGTGGATGGCGCGGTGCCGCTCGACGAACTCACACCCGACCTGCTCCGCTACACGCTGCCCAGCCGCTACTGCGACTCGGATAAGCTGATGAATTTCGCCTTTGAAAAATTCGGCCTGGTGCCGCACGGGCTGCCGCGGGTCAAAGCAATCTGCGACTGGGTGCATCGCAACGTTCAGTACCGCTGGGGCTCGGGCAGCCCGTACACCGCGGCCAGCGAAATCATCGCGCAGGGCCACGGCGTGTGCCGCGATTTCGCGCATGCGGCCATCGCGCTCTGCCGCTGCTTCAATCTGCCCACGCGCTACGTCACCGGCCATGTGCCCGACGTGGCTTTTCAGGATCCCGGCTCGGCGATGGATTTCCACGCCTACATGCAGGTCTATGTCGGCCACCGCTGGCAGACCTTTGACGCGCGCTTCAACGTCCCGCGCATCGGCCGCATCAAAATCGCCTGCGGGCTCGATGCGGTGGACGGCGCTTTCTCCACGCTCTACGGCGCGGCGACGCTGGCGTGGTTCAATGTGTGGGCCTACCAGGTCGATCCCGCGGAGGTGCAGCTCGGCGACCCCATCGACCTCGCGAAGCGGCTCGACGGCACACCCGTGCTCCGCTTTCCGCCGCGCGTGCCGGTGCTGGCGGCGTAGGTGAAAAATCAGCCGCCGCGCGGCGGGCGCACGGGCACGAGGTGGGCAAAACGCTGCGCCCATTCCGCGGGCAGGCGCTGGGGTTTGCCCGCGGGCATCTGGATGACGGCGAGCATCTGCCGCGAGGTCACGAGCAGCGCGTCATCCGCGGGCCGGCGAATCTCGAAGGCGCACCAAAAGCGCAACCGGTCCACGGTTTCCAGCCGCCCGTGGATGATGAGTTTGTCGCCGAGCACGGCGGGTTTCCGGTAGTCGATCTCCGTGCGGACGACGACGGGGTAGGCCTGCGTGCGCGCCATTTCCACGAGGCTCATGCCGAGCTGCTCGGCGAGCAGCGTGCGCGCCGTTTCGATGAAGCGCAGGTAGGCGATGTTGTGGACGACAGCCGCGCAGTCGGTGTCGAAAAACATGACCTGCACGGGCACCTCGATGCGCGGGATTTCGGGGACGGACGGCTCGGGAATTTGGTGTTTCACGGGGCCGGGAAAAGAATCTACTTTCCGCCGGGTGAACAGCTCTTTAGCGCAAGAAAATGCGGCCGGTCCGCCGCCGCCGGGGAAAGAAAAGGCGTGGCTGCGCTGGATGCCGACGCTGCTCATCGTGGGCGCGGCGCTGGCCTACTACGGCAGCTATTTGCGCTCCTGGTTCAACCCGCACGACGAGGGCGGCACCGTCTGCCTCATCGCGCAGCGGCTCATGCAGGGCGAGCGCCCGTGGGCGGACGTGGCGCTAGGCTACAACGTCGGCTGGTTCTACCCGCTCGTTGCGCTTTTCAAAATCACCGGCGTGAACTACCTCGCGGCGCGCACGTTTTTTTTCGCGCTGTCCACGCTCACCGCGCTGCTCGGCGGCGGCATCGTCGCGCGGCTGAGCGGCTCGCGCTGGGTGGGTCTGGGCGTGGGACTCGTGCTGGTCGCGCTGCCGGGCTCGCAGTTCAAAAACTACATTCCGCTCGCCGCGGTCGCGAACACCGCCTGCCTGCTCCACCTGCTGTCCGTCGATTTCGCCGCGCGGCGCAAATGGTTTGCCGCCGTCGCACTCGGCGGCGCGGTGCTCGGGCTGACGCTGCTGGTGCGCGTGGAGATTGCGATT
>JANXWQ010000010.1 GCA_025351065.1 Chthoniobacter sp.
GCTTGGGCTGGCCCTTCGGATCGAGATTCTTTTCCAAATCCTCGGCGGTCACTTTCGAGTTCACGCCGCCCGCGGGCACTTCGCCTTTCGCCGTCCAAATGATCGCGTTGAGCACGAGCTTGCGCTGGTCATCATTGCCCCAGCCTTTGTGAAAATGTCCGCCGGTGAACCCGAAGCCGCGCCCGCCCTCCGCGCGCTCGAAAGCCCACGCGGTCGTCTGCGGTTTCTTCGCCGCGACCTCCGCGCGCACCGCGGGGTTGCCTTCGTGCGGGCCGTCCTTGCGATCCATCGTGCTGTCGGGCGCGATGGCGCTGAGCACGTCCGTGCGTTTCCCTTTTTCCGAACCCGCAAAGCGCATGTGGAAATACCACTCGTCGTTCGTCGAGAAAGGCTTCACGCCATTGCTCACGGGATGCTTTGGCAGCTCCTTGAAATCCGCCTGCCAGTGCGGATTCACGCTCCAGTCGGCCTCGAAAAATCCGCCCATCCAATCCAGCGCCTGCGGCCCGCCTTTCTCCGCGGGATACTCCACGGCGTAGTGCAGGCAGACGAAACCCGCGCCGCGTTTCATCTCCTTCTCGACCTGCGCGAGATGATCGCCGGAGAGCAGGAAATGCCCGCCACCGCCGTCGGAATAAAACAGGATCGTGTCCGCCTTCGCCAGCTCCTCCGCACTCGGCCACTCGGCGCTGAGATGCGCGGTCGCGGTGACCGGCAGGCCGCTTTCATCCAGGCATTTTTTGAGCAAAAGCACGCCGGCATTGTGCTCGTGCTCGCCCGGCCCGTGGGACGGCTTGCCGGCGAGCAGGAGGATGTTTTTCTTTCCGCCGTCGGCGGCCAAAGCGGATGCGGCGAGGACGGCGAGGACGAGGAGGCGAGGGAGCAGTTTCATGGTGGGTAAAAGGTTTTGCGGGGCGGGAGCGCGCTACTTCGCGCCACCCGCGGCGGCACGTCAAGCCCGCGGGGCAGGGGAATCTTAGACGGGCCGAAGGCCGCCCCCGCGCCGCCCCGCTTTCCCTCTCTTTCCAAAAGCCCCACATCGGGAACGAGAGGGGAAAATCCCGCTGATCGTATATTCACCTGTCAGGCCCACTCGCGCCTTGCACTCAGGAATGAAGCGCTCATCGTTTCCGCATCGAAAGGACAGCGCCATGACCGCAAAGAAATTTTATGACTGGCAGACCGTCGGTGGCACCGATGACGTCATGCGGCTCGTCGATTGCCTGGAGCGGGCAGATATTTCGTGGTGCGCTATCGGCGGTGTGGCCGTCAACCATTGGGCCGCGGAGCCAATGGTCACTCAGGACGTTGATTTTGTGGTCGCGCTTGAGGCCATCGACCGCGCTGTGGATATTCTTACCGAGGCTGGATTCCGTGCGGAACGATTCCAGTGGTCGGTCAACTTCAAAGGACACTCCCGAGTAAGTCTCCAACTCAGCACGGAAGACTTTTACCGGGAATTCCCGAGCCGGGCCATTCCCGCGGATGTGCATGGCATCCTCCTCCGAGTTGCCTCCCTGGAAGACACCCTCAAAGGCAAAATACAAGCTTGGGGAGATGCCAAACGGCGACAGAGCAAACGCCTCAAAGACCTTGGCGATATTGCCCGCTTGGTCGAAGCGCATCCACAGCTATGGGAGTCGCTGACCGCTGACCTCAAACGACAAATCGAACGTCCAACGGCCTGACCATGCGCTGCCGCAAACCGCTTCGCGCGTCATGCTCGATAACTTGCACCTAGTTGGATGCACGTTGCGACCCGTGGCGCTGATCCTATGGAAACGGAGTTTCAAGACGGGCTCGCGTTCCCAAAGCGCTTCGCGAACTTTGGGAGCGAGAGGAAAAAATTCGCCTTGGCCGCAAGCATCCGCTTGGGCAGCGTCCAGCCATGCCGACAGTTTTACGTTCCGGCCCATACCGCTTCTTCTTTTATGCGGGCGACCGGCACGAACCGCCACACGTCCATATCGAGCGCGATGCCGCCAAGGCGAAGTTTTGGCTCGAACCGATTTCCTTGCAGTCGAGCGCAGGATTTTCCCGCGCTGAACTCAACACGATTTACCGATTGATTGAGCAAAACCAACCCATACTTTTGCAGCACTGGCATGACTACTTTGATTCTTGATTCCGCCGCCCTCAAGGCCACCACCGTTGCGGTCACCGACGATTCGCTCGTCGTCGAGCTGGCCGATGGACGCTCCATTTCCGCCCCGCTGGCGTGGTATCCGCGCCTCTTTCACGGCACCATCGCAGAGAGGGAGCATTCCCGATTGATCGCTGGCGGCGAGGGCATTCATTGGCCCGATCTCGACGAGGACATCAGCATCGAGGGCATCGTCGCCGGACGCCCCTCTGGGGAGAGCCCGCGTTCTTTGCAGCGATGGCTCGAATCGCGCAATGCCCGCA
>JANXWQ010000186.1 GCA_025351065.1 Chthoniobacter sp.
TCCAGTGAGCGCGAAGCGCGCTGCGGCCGGCGCGAAGCGCGGTAGGGACGGCACTCCGCTGCCGTCCGCGGGCGAGCGCAGCGAGGCGGCGGGAGTGGTTTGCGCTGCCCGCCTCGCGGCGCTCGCCGCGCCGGACTTTGATCTCGATGCGACGCTCGGCTGCGGGCAGGTGTTTCATTGGGTGCGCGCGGGCGCGGGCTGGCTCGGCGCGGTGGGCGGAGCGGCGGTTTATGTGGAGCAAAGTGGAGAGACCATCGCGGTGCCTGCGGGCCTGGAAAAAACAGCCGCGCACTACTTCGCGCTGGATCATCCGCTGGCGGAAATCTGCGCGACTTTTCCCGATGATCTGGCGATGGCGGCGGCGGCGCGGTTTTGCCGCGGCATGCGGATCGTGCGGCAGCCCGCGTGGGAGTGCGTGGCGACTTTCATCACGTCGGCGATGAAGCAGGTGGCGCACATCGCGCAGATTTCGCACACGCTGCGGCGGCGCTACGGCGCGCGGCTGGAAATCGGCGGGCGCGAAGTTTTCGCCTACCCCACGCCCGAGGCGCTGGCGCGGCTGAGCGAAGCGGATTTGCGCGCGTGCGCGCTCGGCTTTCGCGCGAAGAACCTGCTGGGTGCGGCGGGGATGATCGCGGAGGGCGCGGTCGATCTCGCGCACGTCGCCACGCTGGACGACGCGGCGGCGCGCGCGGAACTGTGCCGGCTGCCGGGCGTGGGCGCGAAGGTGGCGAACTGCGCGCTGCTGTTCGGCTTCGGGCGGGTGCGCGCGTTTCCCATCGACGTGTGGATCGAGCGGGTCTTGCGGGAGCTTTATTTCAAACGGAAACGCAAGGTCACGGCGCAGCGGCTGCGCGAATTTTCGGCGGAGTATTTCGGCCCGTTCGGCGGCTACGCGCAGCAGTATCTTTTTCACCACGCGCGGAAGACCTGGCCGCGCGGGCGGGGGAAAGGTTGATGGACGGCGGAGATTGAGGGATAAATGACGGCGCACGCACGCCAACTTTTCACCGACTCTCCATGCACATCGACGTTGTCCTCCATCCCGCGGAAATCGCGACCATCCTCCCGGCGCGCAATCTCTCCAAGACGGTGTGCGTGGTTTTCGACGTGCTGCGCGCGACCTCGTCGATGGTCACGGCGCTGGCCCACGGGGCGACGGAAATTTATCCCGTGCGCACCATCGAGGAGGCGCACGGGCTGAAGGTGCGGATGCCGTCGGCGGTGCTCGGCGGCGAGCGGCAGGGCGACATCATCCCCGGTTTTGCAGTGGGCAATTCGCCGCTCGAATATCGCGAGCACGTCCGCGGGCGGCAGATCATCACCACGACGACGAACGGCACCATCGCCCTGCGCGCGGTCGAGCGGGCGCACCGCGTGCTCGTCGGCGCGGTGCTGAATATCGGGGCCGTGGCCGAAGTGCTGCGGGCGACGTGGCCCGAGCAGGTGCTCATCGTGTGTGCGGGGACGTTCAGCGATTTCGCGCTGGAAGACGCGTGCGCCGCCGGGCTGCTTATCGGCTATCTCGGCGCGGAAAGCCTGAGCGATTCCGCGCACGCGGCGCTCGCCATCACGCAGCTTTACTCCGAGCCGCTTTCCGCGCTGCGCGCCTCGCGCAACGGGCGCGTGCTCATGGGCACGGATCGCACCGCCGATGTCGAGTGGTGCGCGCAGCTTTCGCGCTACCCGGTCGTCGGCGAAATGCAGTCCGCGGTCGTCCGCGCGCTCACGCCATGAGGACGGCCATCGACCGTTTCACCGCGCCGCTTTTCGCGTGGATTCCCGACATCTCGGCGGTGCCGGTGCGGCGGCAGGTGAGCATCGGCATCGCCGCGTCGGTCGTGCTGCATCTGCTCGCGTTCGTGGTCATGGCGGTGCTCGCCGGCGTGGTGCGAAAGCCGGTCGGTTTGTCCGCGACGCGGCCGCCGCCCGAGGAGCTGGAGCTGCAAATCATCCAGCCCGAAGAGCCGAAGATTCTGCCCGCGCCGGTCGCACCGGAAAAGCAGTTCATCGACTCGCGCGGGCTCGCGGAATCGAAGCCGGCGGAGAACGCGATTTTTGAAACCGACAAGGACATGACCGCAGCGAGCGAGAAAGCGCCGACGGGCGACATGCCGCTGCCGAGCCAGGACGGGAAGGGCCGATTCGCGAATGTCTTCGACACGCAGAAGTCATCCGTCGGCCTTGTCAAAGAAACGCCCGCGCTCGAAATCATTTCCGCGCCTGCTGCGCCGCCGGTGCCGCCGTCGCAAGCCCAGCCGTCCGCGCCGCAAGCGCCCGCCCAGCAAAAGCCCGCGCCTGCCGCAGCCACGCCCGCGCCCGCCGCCACGCCGCCGCCAAAAACTTCCGAGAAGCCCGACCCCACCGCCATCGCGAAAGCGACGTTGGAAAAACTGCGCGAGGTCGAGAAAAAGCGCGACGATGAGATCGCACTCGCGGCCAAGGCGCTCCCGCCGCTGCCCACGCCAATCACGAAGCTCGAGCCGCCCGCGCCCGAGCCGGTAATCCCGCGCGCGATCCCCGCCCACCCGACGCGGGAGCAGATGGCGAAGCTCACCACGCCCGCACCTTTCGCGAAGCAACCGAGCAAGCCCGGCTACCAGCCCGAGCAGGAGAAAAGCCGCGTCGAAGGCAGCATCACCAACCGCGGCAAAAGCGCCGTCGATGCCGTGGCCACGCCGCTCGGGAAATACAAAAAGCAGGTCTATGACGCCATCGGCTCGCGCTGGCTCTACTACGTTAAAAGCCAGATGGACGTGCTCTCGATCGGCACTGCGAAGGTCAGCTTTTATGTCACGCGCGCAGGCCGGGTGCAGGACATTCACGTCGATGGCAATACCGCAAATGCGAGCTTTGCCGGGGTCTGCGAGCGTGCGATTAGAGACGCCGAAATTTCCGCGCCGCCGCCCGGCTCGCTCGATCAGATGCGCGACGGGCGGCTCGAATACTCCATCACTTTTACGCTCTACTCTTTCCGCGAATGATCTTCACTCCGCCGCTCGCTGCCTCGTTTCAGTCGCTCCTGGCCTTTTTTGAAAAGGGCGGCGTGTTTATGTATTTCCTGGCTGCGTGTTCGGTCGTGTCGGTCGCGGTCATCGTGCTGCGGGCGCTGGCGCTGCGGCGCGATTTGGTGGTGCCGCCCTTCATCGAGCGGGAGATCGAGGCCATTCAGCCCGGCGATGCTGTGGCGGCTGCGGTGCGGCTTTCCCGCGTGGTGGAAAACGACTCGTCGGCGCTGGGCCGCATCATCCAGGTGGGGCTGCGGCATTTGAGCTGGCCGAAGTCGGAGAACATCGAGGCCGTGCAGACCCGCGCGCAGCATGAAATCGTGCGGCTCGAAAGCGGGCTGTTTGTGCTGGAGGTCATCGTCGGCATCGCGCCGTTACTCGGGCTGCTCGGCGCGGTCTCGGGACTGGTCACGGTCTTCGCGGCGTTTGGCGCGGACGCCACCTCGCAGGATCCACGCGGCATCGCGAAAGGTATTTCCGAGGCGCTGAGCACGACCATCGTGGGGCTCGCCATCGCCATCCCGAGCCTCATCGCCTACAGCTATTTTTCGCGCAAGATCGAGACGCTGGCCGCGGAGATGCAATCGCTCACCGCCGACCTGCTCGCCAAGTGCTACTACCAAAAAGGCCGCGCTGCGGAGACTCCGCACCGCGCCGCGAGCGAGCCGGAGCCCGCGCGCGAAGCCAGCCAGTACGCGTCCGCGCCGCCGCGC
>JANXWQ010000238.1 GCA_025351065.1 Chthoniobacter sp.
TTCCGCATGCTCGATCTAAGCAAGGCTTTCACCACCACGAGCGCGCACGGTTTTTACGCCGACCAGAAAGATTCGCCGGAGAATTTCCACTTCGCGAAAATGGGCATGCTCAATCTCGGCGGCATCCCCTTCAACCTCGTCGCGCCGGAAAAATCCGCGAACGGCAACAACGTCGTGCAGCTCAAAGGCGGGCCGGGCGGCGTGTACGCGCAGACCATGCCCAAGTCCGTGGAAGTGCCCGGCGGCGGCTTCAAGGCAAACCGGCTGCACTTCCTCGGCAACGTCGCCGGCTGGGGTTTCCCGTACGGGCAAAACAACGACGTGGTGATGAAAGCCGTCGTGCAGTTCGCGGGCGGCGCGAGCGAGACGCTCGAGTTCCGCAACGGCGTGGAGTTTGCCGACTACATCAACCGCAACGAAGTGCCCGGCTCGAAATTTGCCGAGGGCGTGACGAAAAACGCGCAGGTCCGCTGGAGCAGCAAGCCACTCAAGACGACCGCGCCAATCGAGAAGATCGTCCTCGAAAGCGCCGGCACCACCGTCGCGCCGACGACCTTCGCCATCACCGCCGAGCTGGCCGATCTCAACGCCGCGCCGCTCACCGCCGCCGAGCCGGCAAAGCCCGCCGAGCCCGCGGCCTTCAAAGCGCAATTCACCGACCCCGTCCCCCAGCCGCCCGCCACGCGCCCGGCGAATGGCCCGCGCGTCCTCCTTGTGGGAGGAGGATCGTCGCATGACTTCGTGAAATTCTTTGGCGCGACCGACAAAGCCACGCTTACGCCGGTCTGCGGCTGGGTCGATTTCACGCAAAACCTCAACGGCATCCCGGCGATCCTGAAAGACATCGACGTGCTCGTGCTCAGCGCAAACCAGCCGATTTCGAGCGACACCTGCAAGGCGCTCATCGACTACGCCAACCGCGGCGGCGCGATCATCTCGCTGCATCCCGGCGGCTGGTACGCTTGGAATAACTTCCCCGATTGGAACAAACAAATCGTCGGCGGCGGTACCCGCGGCCACGACGCGCTCGGGCCGTACACCGTGAACGTCACCAACCCCGCGAGCCCCATCACCAAAGGCGTGCCGCCCGCTTTTGAGCTCACCGACGAACTCTACAACTTCAACGCCGACCCCACGGGCAACCCCGTCGAAGTCCTCGCCACCGCGACCAGCCCGAAGAGCGGCAAAACCTTCCCACAGGTCTGGATCGTGAAGCACCCGAAGGCCCGCATCGTCGGCCTCACTCTCGGCCACGATGCCCGCGCCCACGACCTCCCCGCCTACCAAACGCTGCTGAAAAACGCGGTGATCTGGGCGGGCGGAAAGTAGCCGCAGGCTCAATGCCAGCGCGGTTGCCGCGCCGCTATTTAGCTTTCACCGCAGGCTCGCGTCCATGCGCCACCACCGGCCAGAACTTCGCGTAATCAAACGGGTGGCTGAATTCGCCGTGATGATACTTCCGGCTGTCGCCCCCCGACCAGACGCAAAACGGGAAGTTGAAAATATTGTCCGCCTCGAGCCGCACCGGGACGAAGTTTTTCCCCACGTTCAGGTTCGTGTTCGCCGCCACGTCGGACAGGAATTTGTCCGCGAAAGAGATCGAACTCTTCGTGTCCGCATAGATCAGATTCCCGCATTGCAGCTTGGTCAGGTCGGCCTTGGGCGCGTTCGCGGCGCGCGTCACTTCCTCCTCCATTTCCTTCTGCTTCTGCTCTGCGGAAACGCCCGCACCGACACCAAACGCGAGCGTCGAGGAAAGGCCCGCTACCGCCAGGACGGCAGCGCCACTCGCGACAGCGCGCCAAAACCCAACCGTCATCCTGAATTGAGTTTCGCCGTGGGCGCAGGCGGCGGGCGAAACGCAGTGAAGGATCGCTGAAAGTAACGGGCGGAGGCGGCGGTGGGTGAAGCGACGCACATCGCCCAGCCGCCTCCGCCCACGTTCTGTCAGCGATTCTTCGACTCCGTTCCGGTCGCAAAGCCCCCGGAACTCCGCTCAGAATGACGGTTGGTTTTTTCGACCGCTACCGCGAGATGCGAGGCGCTGAGTGGCTGTGTGCTCATGGTTTTTTCGCGTTGGGCTTTGGCTCGGCCGGTTTGGTGATCGCCTTGAAATACTTTTCCACGATGTCGCTGTATTGCTCGATCATCGTCTCGCCCTGCACCGCGCCGGATTCGCGGTTCACCGCGTTCACCCCGTTGACCACGTCCGCCTTGTCCAGCGCCACCGGCGCGGTCGCGCCGTCGGGTGTCGCGTGGTTTTTGCCGCTGCCGTTGAGCTTCGCCATGTCGGCGTCGGAGACGCGCGACTCGTTGCCCATCACGTTCGCGTTCGGCCCGGTATAGACGGCCTGCCCATCGCGCCCGCCATTGCCCATCTGGCCTTGTCCCGACTTGAACCCGCGCCCGTTGCCAAACTTCTTCGACTGCATCATTTGTTTGAAGTTGGCCTTCCCCGGCATGCCCGCCTGAATGCTCATGTATTGGTCGAGCTCGCTGCTCATCTCGCCTTCGCCACCTTTGCATTTGGAAAAGAGCTTCTCCATCTCGCCGCGCAAAGTTTCCGCGAGCTGCGAGCCTTTGTCCCCGTTGCCCGCGAGCATCTCGCCCGTCGCCTTGTTCGCCAGCGTTTGCAGCCGCAGATCGCCCATCGCCTGCGCGATGCTCTTCGCGCTCTGCCCGGCTTTCGGAAACTTCTCCTCTGCGGCCTTGCCGTCCTCCCACAGCTTCTGCTCCACCGCATCCAACTCGTCGCCGATCTGCTTCTGCGCCGCCGCCAGATCCTTCAGCGCGAGCTGATCCTCGCGGCTCAACGGGCCGGCCCGGTCGTAGGCTTTCGACTGCTTCGCCATCTCCTGCTGCGCCGCGTAGAGGTCTTTGAAGCGGTTGATGTCCTTCACGATTTCGTGCAGCAGGCTGATGTCCTCCAGCGGCTTGAGCACCTCGTCTTCCGTCTCCTGCTCCGTCTGCCCGAGACGCGCGAGCTGCTCGTCGGAGGCTTTTTTGAAATCGTCGAGCATCTTCTGGCTCGGAGCCTGTTGGCCGGCGGGCGATGGCTTCCCGTTCGGCTCCTGGCCTTGATTCGCGGGCGGCTGCCCGCCCGCCAGCGCCTTCATCTCCTCCTCGTTCGCCGCCGTGGAATCGCGAATCTCCTGCGCCTTTTCCGCGAGCGTGTTCTTCAGCTCCGCCTCCACATCGTAGAGCGGCTGGTCGCGGACGAAATGCTCCATCGTGTCCGCGAGCGCATTCAGCTTCGCGTTCAGCGCGTGCTGCGCCGCCGTCAGCTCATCCAGCTTCTTTTGCAGCGCCGCCTTTTCCGCGTCGGTCTTCGCCGCGGCGAGCTGCTTTTTCAGCGCGTCGCTTTCCTCGCCCAGCTTCTTCTGCTGCTCCGCGAGGTCGCGGAAATCGTTCACCAGCTTCGCGTATTTCGCCTCGATGTCGCCCATGTCCGTCTGCTCGCGCAGGAAGGCGTTGTATTCCTCCGTCGTGATCACCGTCAGCGTCACCGTCTTGCTCCGCGCGATGTGCGGCTCCGGCGCGTTGTCGATCGCCTCGGCGAAAATCGAAACCGTGTCGCCCGACGCCAGCCCCGCGAAATCCAGCGCCTGCGCCTCGCGCGCGTGCAGCGGCGGCTTGTCGTAAGCCACCACGCGCGGCTCGCCGAAAACGCCATTCCGCGCCGTGTGGATGCGCACCGTCTTCACCCCGTAGTCGTCGCCCGCCTCGACCACCGGCACCGCCTTGAAATCCATCGCCACAAACGTGTCGCTGTTCGGGTTCGCGATCTGCACTTCCGGCGGCAGATCGTGCGTCACCGTGAGCGCGCACTGCCACGTCTCCTGCGAGGCAAAGCCGT
>JANXWQ010000275.1 GCA_025351065.1 Chthoniobacter sp.
AGCCGATCCTTTTCGCCAACAACCCCGCGGGCATGAGCCGCGAGTCGCGCCGCCGCTCGCTCGATGCGCTGAAGACGCTGAACGAAGCCGAGGCGCAGACCTTCGGCGATCCCGAGACGCTCACGCGCATCCAGCAGTACGAGCTGGCTTATCGCATGCAGCTCGCGGTGCCCGACGTGATGGACATCAAGAAAGAGCCCGAGGCGATCCGCGAAATGTACGGCGCGAAACCGGGCGAGGCGTCCTTTGCCAACAACTGCCTGCTCGCGCGGCGGCTCGTGGAGAAAGGCGTGCGCTTTGTGCAGCTCTACGACTGGGGCTGGGACTCGCACGGCACCGGCGCGAGCGACGATCTGCTGAACAGTCTGCCGAACAAATGCCGGCAAGTGGACAAGGCCGCGGCGGCGCTGGTGCAGGATTTGAAACAGCGCGGGCTGCTCGACTCGACGCTCGTGGTGTGGGGCGGCGAGTTTGGCCGCACGCCGATGAACGAGGCGCGCGACGGCTCGAAGTTTCTCGGCCGCGATCATCACCCGCATGCCTTCTCGATCTGGATGGCGGGTGGCGGCGTGAAGCCCGGCATCGTCTTCGGCGCGACGGACGATTTCGGCTACCACATCGCGCAGGACAAAGTGACGGTGCGCGATTTGCAGGCCACGATCATGCACCTCATGGGCTTCGATCCGTACCGCTTCGCCTATCGCTACCAAGGGCTCAATCAGCGGCTCATCGGGCCGACGAATGAGGGGCAGATCGTGAAGGGCATCCTCGCGTAACGGTCGTCGCCGGCCCTTGCCACCCGTCCGCCGCGCGCGGTATAAACTCCGCATGATCGACTACATGCAAAAGGGCGGCCCGCTGATGTGGCTCATTTTTTTCTGCAGCGTGCTCGCCGGCGCGGTCTTCTTGGAGCGCGCGCTGTACTTTCATCGCGTCACCGTCCGTGTGGGCGAGTTCATGCGGGGATTGGCTAATCTCGTGGAGCACCGCCGCTTCGCCGAGGCGCAGATGGAATGTGCCAGCACGCCCACGCCGGTCACGCGCGTGATCCACGCGGCGATCCTCCGTCACCAGGCCCCGCGCGCCGAGTTGAAGGACATCGTGCAGGAGGCCGGCCAGCTCGAAGTCCCGCGCCTCGAACGGCGTCTCGGCATCCTCGCGACCATCGCTTTCACCACGCCACTGATCGGCCTGCTCGGCACGGTCATCGGGCTCATCGAGGCGTTTGGAAAAGTGTCCGCGCAGAGCGGCTTCGCGGGCGCCACAGATATCGGCAGCGGCATTTACCAAAGCCTGCTCACCACCGCGGCGGGGCTGGTCGTGGCGATCCCGTGCGCGGTCGGCTACGGCTACCTGTCGTCGCGCGTGAACACGCTGCTGCACGACATGGAGCGCGCGGGCATCGAGGTCGTGAACCTCATCACCGAGCACCGCCACGCGCCGGGGCCGGAGATCATCGAGTTTGGCGCGGCGCGCAAAAACGCGGAGTAGCGATGAAACTCACGCGTACGCTGAAGATTCCGGCCTGGCTGTTCAGCGTCATCCCGCTGGTCAACGTCGTCTTTTTGGTCGTCGTGTTTTTCGCGCTCAGCTCGCGCTTTGTGCTCCAGCCGGGGATGGCGGTTACGCTGCCGGCGTCGTCCTTCGCGCTCGCACCGCGCGATGGCGCGCAAATCATCAGCATCACCTCCGCGCCGGTCTCGGCGATCTATTTTCACGACCAGCGCGTGACGCCTGACGAGCTGCGCCAGCGGCTCGGCGAAAGCCGCGCGAAGGAACGTTCCGTCATCATCAAGGCCGACCGCGACACGCCCTACGCGCTCGTGGTGCAGATCACCGACGAGGCGCTGCGGCAGGGCTTTTCCGTCGTCCTCGCCACCAGCGCCGAGCGGTGATGAAAACGCCCGCGCCTGCTGACCGCCTGATCTTCGCCTGGCCGCGCCGCGAAGGATTTCCGTTCATCCTTTTCGGCTGCGTCGCCGCGTCGCTGTTCGCGCACGCCGCCACGTTTTTTCTTTTCCAAGTAGCCGATCCGCTCGGCACTTCGATCCCTCCGTCCGCCCCGCAGGTCAGCGTCCTCACGCAGTCGTCCCCGGAAGCCATCGCGCTGCTGCACTGGATTGACGCGCAGGATCCCGCGCTCGTCGCCGCGGCCAGCGCCGTCACCCCGCCCGGCCTGCTCGACCTCCCCTACCGCCCGTCCTACGCGACCATGCGCACCGCGCCGCTCGGTCCGGTCGAGCTGCCGGTCGCCGTGCCGTTTCCGGCAGCGCGCGATCCGCTCGCGATCATCGCCAGCGCCGAGGTGAAAGCCGTCGCGCCACCCGCGGTCAGCGCGCCGCAGCCGACGAGCGTGCGTTTTGCCGCCGCCTTGGCGAGCCGTGTGCCAGAACCCTTGCCGCCGCTCGTTTTGAAAGTGCGCGCCACCGCGCCCGTCGAGCCCGCCAGCTATCTCGTCGGAGTCAACAACCGCGGCGCAGTGCGTTTCGTTTTTCTGCAAAACTCGTGCGGCCAGCCCGCGCTCGACGAGCAGGCCGCCGCGCATTTGCAGACCCTCGCCTTTGCACCAAATGACGCCCCAATCACGTGGGCCAGCGCGACCGTGACGTGGGGCGATGACGCCTACGGCGGAAATCCGAAATCCCCGTGATCCGCGTCAGCCTCAGCTACCTCGTCCTCATCTACCTCGTACTCATGCTCGCGCCCATTTTCGGCGCGTGGCTGTTCAGCGAATGGCGGCGGCAGCAGCGCGAGCGCGCGGCCTTTCGCCATGTCCTCCGCTGCAAACTCTGCGCGACCGAATACGCCGACGCCACCAGCGCGCTCCTCCCCCGCTGCCCCCACTGCGGCGCGCTCAACGAACGCCGCCAGCGCGCGCGCCTGTAGCGGAAGCTGGCGGCTTCCCCTGCAGGCGCGAGTACCCGCGCAAAAGTGCCGCGCCGTCCGCACTTTCCACTTTCACTTTCGCCCTCCGCTCCCCACTCTCCGCTATGGCAGCAAACTCTCCGTCCTCCGCGCTCGACAGCGCCTTTTACAAACCCGCGGACACCTTTTTCCGCGAGCACGCCGGGCTCGGCCTGACCTACGACGACGTCACCCTCGCCACGCTTTACTCCGAAATCCTGCCGCGCGACACCACGCTCGAAACGCGGCTCGCCGAACGCATCCACCTCCGCATCCCGATCATCTCCGCGGACATGGACACCGTGACCGAAGCGCCGATGGCCATTGCAATGGCGCTCAATGGCGGGCTCGGCCTGATCCATTGCAACCTCTCCGAGCGCGAGCAACTCAGCCAGGTCTCGCGGGTGAAAAACCATGTCCACGGGCTCATCCAAGAGCCCATCAAAGTCGCGCCCGACCAGCTCATCGGCGACGTCCTCGCGCTGGTCGAGCAGCGTGGGTTTGGCTTCCGCACTTTTCCCGTGGTGGATGAAAAAGGCACCCTGCTCGGCCTGCTCCCCGGCCACACCGTCCGCCCGCGCTACGCCACCATCAAAGTCGCCGCCGCCATGACGCCGCGCGCCCAAGTCCACACCATCCGCGAGCGCGAACTCGGCGATAATCCCATCGCCCGCGCCGACCGCTTTTTCAGCGAGCACATCGGCATCCACAAACTCCTCGTTGTGGATGACGACGACCACCTGCGCGGCCTTTTCACGATCAGCGACATCGAGCGCATCATGCACGAGCGCCACGCGCAGCTCAAACCCGCGCGCGACGCGAGCTTCCGCCTGCTCTGCGGCGCCGCCGTCAGCGCCACGCGCAATTCCACTGGCGAACTCGACCGCGACCGCATCCTCGCCCACGTCGGCGGGCTCGTGGAGCGCGGCACCGATGTCGTGGCCGTCTCGACCGCGCACGGCTTTAGCAAAGGCGTGGGCGACACCGTGCGGCTCATCCGCGAGCAGTTCCCCGACCTCCCGATCATCGCCGGCAACGTGACCAGCGGCGAAGGCGTCGAGTACCTCGCGGAGTGCGGCGCGCAGATCATCAAAATC
>JANXWQ010000026.1 GCA_025351065.1 Chthoniobacter sp.
CAAATCCACGCCCTGCATCCTGCGCGAACTCGGCGCCGATGCCATCGTCGCGCACAACACCCCGAACGGGCGCAACATCAACCGCGACTGCGGCAGCACCCATCCCGAGGAAATCCAGCGCCTCGTGACGGAGACTAAGGCGCAAATCGGCATCAGCCACGACGGCGACGCCGACCGCGTGGTGCTCTGCGACGAGGACGGCGAGGTCGTGGACGGCGACGAGATCATGGCCATCGCCGCGCTCGATTTCATCAAACGCGGACGCCTCGCGCAAAACACGCTCGTCGCCACGGTGATGAGCAACTTCGGTCTCGATGAGACTTTGCAAAAAGCCGAGGGCCGCGTGCTGCGCACCAAAGTCGGCGACCGCTACGTGATCGAGGCCATGATGAAGCAGGATCTCAACGTCGGCGGCGAGCAAAGCGGGCACATGATCTTCCGCGATTTTTCGACGACCGGAGACGGCATCGTGAGCGCGCTGCAAATCCTCCGCATCATGGCCGAAACCGGCAAGCCGCTGAGCGAACTCAAGAAGTGCCTCGCGAAATATCCCCAGGCCCAGCGCAACCTGAAGGTGCGCGAAAAGCGTCCGCTCGAGCAGATGCCCGACGTGCAGAAACTCGTCGCCGAAGCCGAGCACGAACTCGCCGGCGCCGGCCGCGTGCTCCTGCGTTACAGCGGCACCGAGCCAAAAATCCGCCTCCTCATCGAAGGCCGCGACGGCGACCGCATCAACGCGCAGGCGGACAAAATCGCGGGTGTGATATTGGAAGCGATCGGCGCGTAGCCCACCACCTCACGCGTGGCTGTTCCCGCGATCCTCTCCGATGATCGCAGGAAGCTGGCAGCTTCCCCTACAGCCACTGCACTTTTACAGTCGCTATGCGGGGCGGGCTGATGAGCCAGCCCCGCGGTTTGAACCGTCGAAGTTTTTTTAGAAACCGAAGACGAAGGACAGCGGCGAGCGGAAGCGGGGCTCGCAATACTTTTTCTTTTTCGCATAGCAGCGGTCGTCTTCGTAATCGCGGTAGCGTGTTTCGCGCGGCTGGGAATAGTAGTACGACTGGCGCGGTTCGTAGGACTGCTGATACGCGGGCTGGTAGTCGTAGCTGCGGTAGTTCTGGCGGCAGACCTCCTGGTAAACGGGGCGTCCGCAGCGGTCGTAACCGACAAAGACGCGCTCGCTGTCATGGGCGCTGGCGCTGGGCAGAAAGGCCGTGAGGCCGGTGGCAAGGATGGTGGCGATGAGGAGTTTTTTCATAGGTGAACGGATTCGCTTTTTGCGACGAGGGAGTTGGCGCGGCTATTCAAAGCGGCCCAGATTTCGCAAATTTTTTCCCGTCGCATCCGCGCGAGCGCCCACGCCGGATCGAGTCACCTCGTCCCGTGAAAATACAAAAAGCCAGACCGGCTCGCGCCGGTCTGGCTTTGTAAATCGGGAATCCTCCTCGCGAGCGAGGCGGGATTACTTGGCGGTGCCGTGCGAGGCCGGAGCCGGCATCGGCGCGGGCTTGCTGGCGCAGGCGCCGACGCTGAACGCGACGGCGGCGAGTGCGATGATTGCGAGATATTTCATAGTGTGTGGTTTCCCCTCCTTTCTGTGCCAGTTGGCAGTTAGGCGCGGATGATCGTGCAACGCGCGGGCATGACAACGATTATTTTTCCGCCGCGCACTGGCGCGCGTTTTTCACGCCACAATCTCCACCGCCGCACCCACCGGCACGCGCGCGTAGAGGTCGATGATGTCGTCGTTGCCCATGCGCACGCAGCCGAAGCTGGCGGGCGTGCCGAGGCGGGATTCGGCGTTGGTGCCGTGGATGTAAATATAGCGCGCGCGGGTGTTGACGTTGGTCGCGTCGAGGCCGTCGAGCCAGAGGATGCGCGTCTGCACATGGTCGTGCTCGTCGGCCTCGCCGCCGATGCGACCGGTGGGCACGCGGCTGATGAAAATCTCGCCCGGCACCGCGCCGTCACCGATTTTTTCCGCGATGCGGAAATGGCCGGTCGGCGTCTGGTTGCTGCCCGGTCCCGTGCCGAGGCCGAAGCGCGAAGTGGAGACGGCGTAGCGGCGCAGCAGTTCGCCGCCGTCCAGCAGGTCGAGCGTTTGCGAAGGGACGTGGACGAGAATTTGCATTGCGAGGGGAGGCTTATACAGTGCGCCTCCTTTTTTATGAGCAAGAAACTACACGTCGCGATTGTCGGCGCCACCGGTGCTGTCGGAGTCGAAATGATCAAGACTTTGGAGAAGCGCGATTTTCCCGTGGGCCAGCTCACGCTGCTCGCCTCCGCGCGTTCGGCGGGCAAGACGCTGCCGTTTCGCGGCCAGGAAATCATCATCAAGGAACTGCGCGACGACTCCTTTGCCGGCGTGGACGTGGCGCTCTTCAGCGCGGGCGGCGACATCTCGCGAAAGTACGCGGCGCTCGCGGTGCAGGCGGGCGCGGTGGTGGTGGATAACTCGAGCGCCTTTCGCATGGAGGCCGACGTGCCGCTGGTCGTGCCGGAGATCAATGGCGCGGACGTGAAGAAGCACAAAGGCATCATCGCGAACCCGAACTGCACCACGGCCATCACCCTCATGGCGCTGCATCCGCTGCATCAGGAATTCCGCGTGAAGCGCATCTTTGCCGCCAGCTACCAGGCGGTCAGCGGCACGGGCGCGCAGGCCATCGCCGAGTTGCGCGCGCAGGTCCACGCCATCGCCGCGGGGCAGCCGGTGGAAAAGCACGTCTATCCGCATCAGATCGCCTTCAACGTGCTGCCGCATGTCGATTCGTTCCTCGAGACCGGCTACACCAAGGAGGAGATGAAGATGCAAAACGAAGGCCGCCGCATCATGCACCACCCGACTTTCAAAGCCTCCGTGACCTGCGTGCGCGTGCCGGTCTACCGCGCGCACAGCGTGGCCGTGCATGCGGAATTTGAGCGCCCCGTCTCGCTCACCGCCGCGCGCGAAGTCCTCGCCAAAGCCCCCGGCCTCGACGTGGTGGACAATCCCTCAAAGTGCGAATACCCGCTCCCGCTCTACGCCGCCGAGCGCGACAACTGCCAGGTCGGCCGCCTGCGCCTCGACTGCGCGTTGGACAACGGGCTCGCCTTTTGGGTGGCCGGCGACCAGCTCCTCAAAGGCGCGGCGCTCAATGCGGTGCAAATCGCCGAGCTGCTTTAGCGCCCACAGCGCAAAGGCTCCGCCGGTGCGGTAGGGGAAGCTGTCAGCTTCCCCTATAGCGCCGCGGAGCCGCTCTCCAAAACGACGGATGCATTCGTCCCTCCGAAGCCGAACGAATTCGACACCACACAGCGCACCCGCGCCTCGCGCGCTTCATTCGCCACGATGTCCAGCGCCCATGCCGGATCGGCTTCCGCGTAGTTGATATTCGGCGGGAGAAACTGCCCGCGCAGCGCGAGCACGCAGAACGCCGCCTCGATCGCGCCCGCCGCGCCGAGCGCGTGGCCCATCATGCTTTTCGTCGAGCTGACCGGCGTGCGGGCGCCGAAAAGCTGCGCGATGGCAGCGCCCTCGGTCGCGTCGTTGAAGGCCGTGGCCGTGCCGTGCGCGTTGATGTAATCGACCTCGCCCGCCGTGCGCCGCGCATCCGCGAGCGCCCGCTCCATCGCCTGCCGCGGGCCGATGCCGCTCGG
>JANXWQ010000349.1 GCA_025351065.1 Chthoniobacter sp.
GGGAAATTCATCCTCCGCATCCGCGAGGAGGCGCTGAAACGCGTGCCCGACGCCGAGCGCGAACACCTCGCCGCGCTGCTCGACACGAAGCCCGCACCCGCCGCGCCGCCGCCGCCCGCCGTCGCGCGCGGTTTTCAAAAAGCGTGGACGATGGCCGATCTCGAACCCGATCTCGCGCAAGCCGCGAAGGGCCGCAACTTCGCGCGCGGCAAGGAAATCTTCGCGAGCGTGCAATGCGCGCAGTGCCACCACTTCGGCAAGGACGGCGGCAACGTCGGCCCCGACCTCAGCGCCGTCGGCAACCGCTTCAACGCGCACGACCTGCTCGAAGCGATCGTCGAGCCGAGCAAGGTCATCAGCGAGCAATACGCGAGCGTGGTCATCACGATGAAAGACGGCGGGGTTTTCGCCGGGCTCATCGCGGAGGAGGACAATCACCGCGTGTGCGTCGTCACCGATCCCGTCGCCGGAAAAAAGGAATGGCTGCGGCTCGGCCAGATCGCCTCGCGCGAAGTCTCGAAGGTTTCGCTCATGCCGCCGGGGCTCATCAATGTGCTGACGAAAGACGAAATCCTCGACCTGCTCGCCTTCCTCGCGAGTGGTGGGAATGGGAAGGCGGAAGCGTTCGCCAAATAACCGCGGCGCCCGCGCCGCATCTGTAGGGGAAGCTGCCAGCTTCCCCTACAGATGCGTGCGGGCGCGCGGGCGCGGTTACAAATGCGGACGCGGCTCTCCGTCCGCTTCGCGATAATCAAAATAAAACGGCCACTCCTCCCAACTCCGCGCGAGTCCCGCGCGCACCGGATTCTCGCGCATGTAAATCCATTTCTCCTGCGCGTCGTCGTGGCTCCGCAGCAGCCGGTCGAACCCGCTGCGCTGCCAGTTCCACGAATGCCGCAGCCGCTGCCGGAGCACGCGCTTGAACCCCGTGAAAAAATCGCCGACCGGCAAATCGCGTTCCTCTTTCGGCGAAACCAGCGCGTGAAAATGATCCGGCATGACCACCGCGGAGACGACGAACCAGCGGCGCAAATCCGCGATGGTCTGCGTCATCGCGGTGAAGGTCGCGGGATTTGCGAGCACCTTTGCGCGCCGCTCTGTGCAGAGCGTGACCCAGTAGATCACCGGCACCTCGAGCGGCAGGAGGATCGTGGGAAGACGCGGCGGCTGAGCCATGCCATTTCGCTAACACGCCCGCGCCTTGCAGGGGAAGCCTGTAGGGGAAGCTGGCAGCTTCCCCTACAGATGCGCGCGGGCGCGCGGTGGGCGGTTACGAATGCGGGGCTGCGCCCGTTTATTTGGGCACGCGGTGGATCGTCGCGTGGATTTCCTGCTCCACGGGCTTGCCATCGGCGGACTGGATTTTGAATTTCAGCCGCAGGGTCATCGCGGGCTGCATGTCGGGCAGCGTGAGGGTGAGAGTTTTCTTGTCGGGCGAGAGCGTGGCTTTCTCGACGGGCACGGCGTCTTTGCCCTTGGTTCCGTCGCTGACTTTGAAATCGTCCGAGCCGTACTGGCCGGTCCATTTGTAGTTCCAGCGGGTGAGGTCGTAGTTCTGCGGGTCGGTGGCGGAGGCGGCGTCCAGCGGGTTGGTGAAAGTGAGTTGCACCCCGTCTTTGAGCGTGTGCAATTCGACCGGCATGGTGACCGGCGCGCCCGTGTAGCGGACGCGGGAGAAGCAGCCGAATTTCGCCGCGTCGCTCTGCCACACGTTCAGCCCGGTGACGTAGAGCTGGCCGTCCTGCGGGGCGAAGCGCCCGCGCATGATGCCGCTGGGAAACTTGAACGGGAACTTCACCACCGCGCCCTGCGCGACGCCATCGACGGTCTCCATGGTTACGCCGTAGAGCAGGCAGTGGCCGTAGCTGAGGTGCAGCATGCGGCCTTCCCACGGGCCCCATTTGCCGCCGCTCACCCAGACCTCGCCGCCCGGCGAGTTGTCCACATTTTGCGGCATCCAGACGAGCGGCAGGTCGTACCCAGCGGTGGGGATGGGCGCCTGCGCGTTGCCCCAGAAATTCGTTTTGAATTCCTTGCGCGCCTCTTCGCTGCTGGGGTTGGCGTCGAACTCGGTGCCGTCGGCGGCTTTGAAATGGATCGTCTGATGTGCGGCAGGCGTCATGCCGTAAAAGCCGCCGGGTTTGATAATGTTGATCCGGTTGGCAGGCATCCAGTGGCCCTGGTTGTCGCTGCAAGTGAGGAAATCCTTCGGCCCCATGCCGAGCCCGTTCGGCGCGCGCAGACCGTTGCAGACGGTCTCCTTTTTCGTGCCGTCTTTGGAAATGCGGATGAGCGTGCCCTGGTCGGGACTCGTGTTCGTCGGCTCCCACGGCGACCCCTTGCCGTAGTAGAAATTGCCGGCGCTGTCCGTCTGCAAATCGAGGGCGAATTCGTGGTAGTTGTCCGTCACCACGCAGTCGTTGTTGAAGCACTCGTAGTAGTCCGTTTCGCCATCGCCATTGAGGTCGTGCAGGCGGGTGATCTGATCGCGGCCGAGCACGTAGATTTTGCCGTCCACGACCTTGCAGCCGAGCGGCTGGAAAAGGCCTGTCGCGATGCGTTTCCACTTCACCTTTTCAAGCTTTGCGTCGAGCCCGCTCACGAGCCATACGTCGCCGCTGATGTTCACCACGGCGGCATCGCCATTCGGAAAAAAATCGTGTCCGCCGAAGCGCAGCCATGACTTGTAGGGGTTCTCGTCCGGCGCGGTGATTTCATCGACGACGTACGGCCCGTCGCCGGTGCCGAGCTTGCCCTGCGTTTCGAGCGCCACGCCCCAATGCGCCGGCCCGCCTTTGCACAGCGCGACGAGATCGGGCACGGGTGTTTTCGTGGATTCGAGCCGCTGCGTTTCGCCCGGCTGGCCGGGCGTGTAGGTGATGCGGAAGGTCATCGCCTGCGGCCGCGCGGGGACGCGCAGCACGACCTTGCTGTCGGCCGTCATTTCGATCTTGGCGTTCGGCGCGTTGTCCACGGTGCTCAGCAGGTTGGTACCGGGGCCGCCGAGCAACATGGTCACCGTCGGGCCGGCGCCGAGCGCGATGGTGCGGGAGAGAATCAGCGCGCCGTCTTTCATCTCCGCGCCGGGCATTTCCAGCACCGCGGTTTGGCCGACGGTGTAGCTGAGCACGACCTTGTCGCCATGCACGTAGAGCCCGCGATATTTCGCCACATCGGCTGGCAAGTGGCCCTGGTGCTTGTCCCGCGGGTCATCGCCGATTTCGCCCG
>JANXWQ010000366.1 GCA_025351065.1 Chthoniobacter sp.
GGCTGCCCCGTGACGCTTCAAACCGTCCGCGCCGCCATCAAAAGCGCCCACCACATCAACCCGCGCCGGCACTCGCCCGCGCACAAAACGAAAGGAACCATCCCATGAACAACTTGCTCGACGTCCTCACCCGTGAGGGCGTGCTCATTAATGTCAGCGTGCGCTACTGGCGCGGCTGCAAGAAACTCAGGCCCGAGGACATCGGGCTCAAGGCCGATGCCGTGTCCGACCGGCTCATCAGCCTCGGCCACAAGCGGATTCTGCCCAGGGAGGCCACGGCTGAACTCGCCCTCATCGAAGGCCGCGCCCACGCGCTCATCGACACCCATACGTTTCCGTTCCTCAACGGACTCGGCCATTTCCTGCCCAATGCGCGGCTGGCCGACATCACCGAAAAGCTGCGCACCCTTGAGTCCGAATTCTGGCTCGCGAAGGAAGGCTTCATCGCCCATTACGACCGGCACCGCCGGAGCGCGATGGAGGAATGGCAGACCGTGGCCACCAAGCTCGTGTCCGACGCGGCGCAGCTCGTGGCGACCATCGCCAATGCCTTCCCGCTCGCGCTGGAAAAACACTTCGGCTTCGACACCACGCTCTTCCAGATCGCCGTGCCCGAACAGCTCACCGCCGACCTCATTACGCTGGCCGAACAGCAGCAGATCGTCGCCGCCCGGCAGCAAGCCGCGCATGCGGCCTGGGCCAAGATCCGTGGCGAGGTGGAAAACTTCGTCGCCGATTGCGTGGCCTCGCTGCGCGAACAGACCGCCACGCTTTGCGAGGAAATGCTCGCGAGCATCAGCGACGGCAAGACCGACGGCGTACACCAAAAGACGCTCAACCGGCTGACCCGGTTCATCGATCAGTTCCAGCAGATGAACTTCGCCAACGATGCGGAGATGGAGGCGCAGTTGAACAAGGTGCGCGGCGAACTGCTTACCCGCACGGCGGCGGAATACCGCGACAGCGCCCACGCGCAGCGCAAGCTGCGCAGCGGGCTGAGTGCGCTGGCCGGCAAAGCCCGCGAGCTGGCGCAGGCCGATGCCCGCGAACTCGTGCAGCAGTTCGGAGAGCTCGGCCGGCGCCGCTTCCACCTCGCGGCATGAGCGGCGCGGCCATTGCGAAGTGCTGGACGTTCGCCTCCTCCAGCGGAAGCGGACGTTACCAGACGCCGCTCTACGCCGACGGCACGACGAGCTGCGACTGCTTCGGCTGGTGCCGGCGCGTGGCCGCGGACGGCTCGCGCAGTTGCAAACACACCCGCTCCGTCCTCATGGACACCGCCGACCGGGAATGCCTGAGCAGTCACGACGCGCAGGCCACGGCGCCGGCGGCGGTCACCACCAAGATGCCCGCCCGGCGGACGACCACTCCGGTCACACCCTTCGGTCAGCTCGGCCGACGGAAAATCCAAACCTGAAACCACGAAAGGACCTAACCAACATGAGTCACTTCACGACCATCGAAACGCAGCTCCGCGACATTGATGCCTTGCGCTCCGCGCTCGGCGAACTCGGCGTCACACTGCACGAAAAAGCCACCGCCCGCGGCTACGCGAATAACACACTCAAGGGCGATTACGTCATCCGGCTCAAAGGCCCCTACGACATCGCGCTCAACCAAACCCCGACGGCTCCTATGGCCTGACCACCGACTGGTGGGACGGCCATGTGGAAAAGGAAGTCGGCGGCAAATGCGGCCGCCTGCTCCAGCTCTACGGCATCCACAAAACCACGATCGAAGCCCGCAAACGCGGCCACCTCGTCCAGCGCAAGGCGCAGCGGGACGGCTCGATCAAACTCACGATTGGAGGCGTCTAATGAAACGCACCATCGAAGTCACCGTGTCGCCCATGGGCGACATCCTCATCGACGCCGTGGGGTTCCAAGGCGCGGATTGCGAAAAGGCCACGCGCTTCTTGGAGGAGGCGCTCGGCGTCGCCGGGCCGAAGCAGAAGAAGCCCGAATACCATCAGCGCGGGAGGACCGCGCAAACCCAGCGGCTCGGAGCATGACGCCCCACGTCCTGACCTTCACCGAAAACGGCGAGGGTCACTGCCTCTACACGGAGGCCATCGAACTCGGCTCGATCGGACGGCTCACCCTCCGGCGGGCGACCACGATCGAGTTCAACGAAACGAGCCAGCAATGGGAGGTGCGCGATGCCGACGGCGTCCTCCTCCACACCCATCCGTCCCGAGAGGTCTGCCTTGCCTGGGAGCACCGGCACTTCAATTCATAACCAACGAAAGGAACACCAACCCATGCGTGAAAAGATCACCCACTACATCCGCGCCGGTTACGCCGGCCTCTATCTCGTCTCGCACGAGGAACAGCGCGTCGAAGCTGAACTCAAGGCGATCGTCGACGCGCTTAAACACCGGCTCTATGCCTGGTCGGCTACCGCCGGACTCATCGACACCGCCGACGGCACCGCCCGTGGTGCCCAGGATCCCATGGAAGTGCTCGGCCTCCTCGCCGAGTTGCCCGACGACAGCATCGTGCTCCTGCGCGATTACCACCTGTTCCTCGACGATCCGAATCCGCTGCTGCTCCGCCAGCTCAAGGATCAGCTCCGGGCCGGCAAAACCAAGGGCCATACCGTGGCGGTGCTCGGCTGCCGGCTCCAGCTCCCGCCGGAACTGGAGCGCGAGTTCATCATCGTGGACTTCACGCTGCCCGGTGCGGAAGCCTTGGACGAGGTGCTCAAAGGCATCCTCAAATCGACCGGCAAGAAACAGCCCTCGCCGGAAACCGTCGCGGCGCTGATCGACGCCGCCCGCGGGCTCACCACCACCGAAGCCGAGGATGCCTTCGCCCTCTCGGTGGTGGAATGCGGCGACCTGAACCCCGCCGTGATCGCCCGCGAGAAAGCGCAGGCGGTGAAAAAGAACGGCCTGCTCGAACTCATCGAAACCCGCGAATCGCTCGCCTCCATCGGCGGCCTCGATCTGCTCAAGGACTGGCTCCTCAAGCGGCGCGAGGCGTTCACCCCACGCGCGAAGGAATACGGCCTGCCGATGCCGAAAGGCGTGCTCATGCTGGGCATCCCCGGCTGCGGCAAATCGCTTACTGCGAAAGCCACGGCCAGCGTGTTTGGCGTGCCACTCCTGCGGCTGGATGCCGGGCGCATCTTCGCCGGACTCGTCGGACAGTCGGAGTCCAATCTCCGCGCCGTCATCCAGACCGCCGAGGCCATCGCCCCGTGCGTGCTGTGGATCGATGAACTGGAGAAAGGCTTCGCTGGCTGCCGCAGCTCCGGCTCGACCGACGGCGGCACTTCCTCGCGGGTCTTCGGCTCGTTCATTTCCTGGATGCAGGAGAAGCGCTCGCCGGTCTTCATCGTCGCCACCGCCAATGACGTCAGCCAGCTCCCGCCCGAGATGCTCCGCAAGGGGCGCTGGGATGAGCTGTTCTTCGTCGATCTGCCCACCCGCGACGAGCGCGAGGCCATCTGGGAAATCCAGATCGCCAAATTCAATCGCGACGCGGAGAGCTTCGATCTCCGGCAACTGGCCAAGGTCACCGACTCGTTCACCGGCTCGGAAATCGAGCAGGTCTTCATCGAAGCGCTCTACCGGGCCTTCGAGCGCGAGCAGGAGCCCGCGGACCTGACCATCGGCGAGGTGCTCGCGGATTTCGTTCCGCTCTCCAAGCTGATGGGCGAATCCATGACTGCCCTGCGCACCTGGGCCAAAGGCCGCGCCCGTCCCGCCACCACGCCGCCCGCGGAGCGGAGCACCCGGAGGATCGCCGCATGAGTGCACCGACCAAAATCGAGCGCGAGCAATACGCGAAGCTCGTCGGCCGGCAGATCACCGCCATCATCTGGGAGGAAATGGAGGGCCGGGCACTCCCGATCCTCCTACTCACCGGCTGGGATCGCGATGGCAACGCCGCCACCGCCACGATGCTTGCCGACCCGGCGGGCAACGGGCCGGGGCATCTGGATCACAATTTGTGATTCGACTCACGCCGGCACTCCGTCGCCGACCTGCTTCGCCTGCGGCGGGGCGGGCCGGGGCGGGGTGCCAGGCGGGTGGCATCGCTAGGGGAGGATTCCTTTTTTACCTATCAGCGCCCCGCGTCGCAGCCGGGAGGAAAAACCCCGGAATAAATCTCGACACGCGACCTGCAACTTGCGAAAGCACACGCGTGGTCGCCAATTATTCAAACCTTCCCCCTGGCAGATGAAAACTCCCGAATGCCTGCCGCCTGCGGCGGGGAGCCGCCCACTACGGACACGGCCCCTTCGGGCCATCCCTCGCTTCCTGCCCGCCTCTATCTCTCCCGCGGCTGCTCCCCGCAGCGGGAGTCGCTTCCCGGCTCGTCATCACTTTTCGCCGTCCGCAGTCCTTTGCTGAGTCACCTCATCACCCATCGCCGTCTCTCCGGTGTAGCTCGCCGCACTTGCGCGCAGGCCACGGCCACGGGCGGCAGCTTGCCGGATTCCGGCCCGGCCGTTGAGAGGCCAGTGGCGCGAAGGCAGTGGCTCAATCAATCGGACTCCGCACCCCCAGCCCCGGCTTGTTCAAGACATGCGTGTAGATCATCGTCGTGCGCACATCCTTGTGCCCGAGCAGCTCCTGCACGGTGCGGATGTCATAGCCGGCTTCCAGCAGATGGGTGGCAAAGGAATGACGAAAGGAGTGACAGCTTGCCGGCTTCCCAATGCCGGCCAGGCACACCGCCTTCTGCACCGCCACTTGCAGCGATTTCTCATTGAGATGGTGGCGCTGCCGGCGTTGCGAAAGCGGATCCAGCGAACGTTGCGCTCCCGGGAACACATACTGCCAGATCCACTGCCGATGGGCGTTGGGATATTTCCGCTCCAAGGCATGCGGCAGATGCACGGTCCCGAAACCTTCCGCTAAATCTTCGTCATGCAAGGCCTTCACCTTGGCGAGATGCCGTTGCAGCGGCTCATGCAGGGACTCGGGAAGCATCGTCACCCGGTCCTTCGCTCCCTTGCCGTCGCGCACCGCAATCTGACCGTAACCGAAATCGATATCCTTGACCCGCAGGCGCACGCACTCCATCAGCCGCAGCCCGCTGCCGTAGAGCAGATTGGCCATCAGCCGGTAGCCGCCCGCCAGCTGGCCAATCACCGCCTGGGCCTCCGCCTTCGTCAGCACTACAGGGAGCTTAGCCGGCCGCTTCGCCCGTTCTACATTGTCGAGGAAGCCGAGCTTGCGCTGGAGAAACTGTTGATAGAGGAATAACAGAGCGCTGAGGGCTTGGTTCTGAGTGCTTGCGGCCACCTTCCGGTCCGCCGCCAGATAGGTGAGAAACGCGCTGACTTCGGGCTCGGCCATCTCGCCGGGATGGCGCTTGCCGTGGAAAATAATGAACTGCCTGATCCAATCCAGATAGGTTTGCTCGGTGCGGATGCTGTAATGCCGCAGGCGCAGCGCCCGGCGGACTTCCTCAAGGAATTTGAGCTTGTGCGGGCCGTCGGGCTCTGAAATGGTCGGGTCCATGAAA
>JANXWQ010000032.1 GCA_025351065.1 Chthoniobacter sp.
TCAGGCGGGGCCATCGCTCCAGACGTTGCGCCAGCGGCTTCTCGGCAATCCTGACCTCGCGCGCTGGACGACGGAGCGGGAAAAACGCGAGGCCCGGCTTGCGAAAGAACAGACGCTCGCACGACCGGACATCACCGTGAAGGCTGGCCCCCGCATGGAGGGCAGAGGCGACGACGCTACGTTCGTCCTGGGCTTCTCACTCCCGCTGCCGCTGAACAATCGCAATCAGGGCAACATCGCTGAGGCCCGCGCGAACCTTGCGAAACTCGACGAGGAAAGACGCGCCGCAGAGGCCCGCGCCTTTGCCGCGCTGAATGAGGCTTATCAAAAAAACACTGGCGCGCTGCGGGAGATTGAGATTCTGGAGGAAAGCGTCATCCCCGGCGCAGAGGAGGCTGAGAAGCAGCTTAACGAGGGCTACGCGGCGGGACGCTTCACGCAGTTCGAGGTGCTCGATGCGCGCCGCACGTTGAACGCCGCGCGCGTGCAGCAGCTTCGAGCGCATGCCGATTTCCTAAAAGCCAGCGCCGAACTCGACGCGCTGACCGCGCGTGCCACGGAACTCCCGCGGCCGGGCTCAGTCACGAAACCAATCCCGGCCAAACCCATCCGCGCGAAGCGCCAGTAGCCACACCCATTTCCAAGACATGAAGACCAAAACATTTATTCAGACCATCACCATCATCGTGCTGCTCACCGGCGCGGTGTTTGTCGGCTCGAAAATCCTCCACACCAAACCGCCCGCGCCCAAGGGCGAGGAACACGGCCACGGGGGACACGAGGAGGGCGGCGGCGGGCACGACGGGCACGAGCACGGCAAGGAGGGCCACGTCGAACTGACTCCCGCGGCCCGCAAGAATGCCAACCTCAAGATCGAGGAAGCCGCGGGCGCGAAAATCCAGACGCTGCTTCCGCTCTACGGCAAGATCGCCAGCAACGAGGAAACACTCGCCCATGTGCAGCCGCGCTTTCCCGGCGTGGTGAAGGACGTGCGCAAGCGGCTCGGCGACAAAGTAGCGAAGGGCGACCTGCTCGCCATCGTCGAAAGCAACGACTCGCTGCGCTCTTACGAGATCAAAAGCGAAGTCACCGGCACCGTGATTCAGAAGGACATCACGCTCGGTGAATTCGTGAAGAACGAGGACACGATTTACACTATCGCCGACCTTACCACGGTATGGGTGGACCTCGCGGTATTCCGCGAGGATTTCAAAAAGCTGAAAACCGGGCAGCCGGTGGAAATCCATCCCGGCGCAGGCGAGGAGGCGATCCAAAACAAGGTCGCCTACATCTCGCCCTTCGGCACCGAAGGCTCGCAGACGATGCTCGCGCGCTGCGTGGTGCCAAACCCCAACGGCGACTTGCGCCCCGGCCTGTTTGTCACAGCGGAAATCGCCACCGGCGAAGTCGAGGCACCCGTGGCGGTGAAGCTCGCGGCGATTCAGACGCTCAAGGAAAAGACGGTTGTCTTCGTCGAGGAAGGGGACGCCTTCGAGGCTCGCGAAGTGGAACTCGGCGTGCGCGACAACACGTTCGTCGAAGTCCTCAGCGGGCTGCTGCCGGGCGACAAATACGTCTCGGAAAACAGCTTCATCCTCAAAGCGGAACTCGGGAAAGAGGAAGCCGAGCACGAACACTAAACCCGGCCACGACCATGATTGAAAAACTCATCGAATTCTCCATCAAGCACCGCTGGTTCGTGCTGCTCGCCGCTCTCGCCATCGGCGGGCTCGGCGTCTATAATTACCAGCGCCTGCCCATTGATGCCGTGCCGGACATCACGAATGTCCAGGTGCAGATCAACACCGGAGCGCCCGGCTATTCGCCGCTCGAAGTCGAGCAGCGCATCACCTTCCCCATCGAGACGGCGATGTCCGGCATCCCGAATCTGGAATACACCCGCTCGCTCTCGCGCTACGGCCTCTCCCAAGTCACGGTGATTTTCAAGGACGGCGTGGACATCTATTGGGGCCGGCAGCAAATCGCCGAACGGCTCGCGCAGGCCAAGGAGGCGCTGCCGAAAGGCGTGGAAGTGCAGATGGGGCCGATCTCCACCGGCCTCGGGGAAATCTTCATGTGGACGGTGGATGCCAAGCCCGGTGCGAAGAAACCGGACGGCACCGCCTACACTCCGACCGACCTGCGCGAGTTGCAGGATTGGGTCATCAAGCCGCAGCTCCGCAACGTGCCCGGCGTCGTCGAGGTGAACACCATCGGCGGGTTCGAGAAGCAGTATCACATCACGCCGCTCCCGGCGAAGCTCGTAGCCTACGGGCTCGGCTTCCGCGACATCATGGAGGCGCTGGCGAAGAACAACGCCAACGTCGGCGCGGGCTACATCGAGCGGAACGGCGAGCAGTATCTCATCCGCGCGCCGGGGCAGGTGCTCGACATGAAGGACATCGAG
>JANXWQ010000411.1 GCA_025351065.1 Chthoniobacter sp.
CCGCAGCGATCTTCACCGCGCACGGATACCGCGCCGAGAAGCTGATCCAGAGCGCCTCGCTCTGATACATGGGCATGACGACCCCGCCGCGCTGGAGCCAGGAGACCGGAGCCGTCGCGGGAAAGTCGTCCAGGGAACGGAGGGGGAACGCGCCGAGGCCGGCGGGAAGCGGGTAAGTCTGGCCGTCGTCGGGAATCCGCAGGGTGCGCTGATAGGCGATGGTCAGGGCCGGGAACGATGCGTCGTCCAATCCGGCGGCGCGCAGAGCCGCGGTGCGCAGGGCGGCTTCGATCTCGTCCGCCGTCAAGGTCAGCACCCGGAGGCGATGCCGCTCCTGCGCCTCCCCGTCGAGCCGGCGAAAACCCCAGCGCGACTCCAACTCCGCGAGCAAAGCGGTGCGCTCCTCGGGACGCAGGAACTCGGGGAGGATGTGCCCGATCTGCCGCTCGACGTGGGAGCGGAGTTGCCGGGCGATTTCCGGGAAGGTGAACGTGAGGCGGTCGTCTTCGAGCTTGATCATGGGCGGTGGGGTTGCGGTTTGAAAGGGCTCACCAGTCGCCATCGCGAATCTGGCGGGAGATGGCGGAGACGCGTTTCGCGGACATGCCGCGCATCGCGCGCAGGAGTTCCGCCACTACGGTGGGACGTTCGCGGATGATTTCGAGCAGATCGCTCGAAACCTTCCCGGCCAGCGCCAGCAGGGCATCCGGGTTTTCGCCCAGCTCTTCAGCGAGGCGTCGGATGTTCTCCTCGCCCGGAGGCGGCTGCTCGCCCCGCTCGATTTTGCTCAGGTAGGAAGGCTCAATGCCGACGCGCTCCGCGACTTTGCGCAGGGAGAAGGTGGAATCGGTCTCAGCCTTGGCCGTCCGTTTGGCCCGCAAGGTTTCCCCGAAACTGAGAGCGTCGCTCATGGTGTGGAGAAAATACTACACACGAGACTTGTTCGGTCAAGCCGCCGAGTTCGCCCTGAGCTTCATGGTGAGGGGCGGGACTGCATTTGAGCCGGTGCGCCGGCGCGTGAGTCCGGCATCGCCGCGTGGCGGAGGGATCGACTTTCACCGGGAAGTGGTGTTGCGGCCGTTTGCCAGCCGGGATCTCTGGCCGGAAAAACCGGGCCGGGTGTGTTCGGCGTTGCGCCCGATGGCAATCTTCTCAAGATTCGCGCCCCGCATGATTACCGAAGCCCTCGTCCGCGAAAAACTTTCCACCGTCAAATACCCCGGCTTCAGCCGCGACATCGTTTCGTTTGGCCTGGTGAAAGATGTGCGCGTGAGTGGGAGTGATGTGGTCGTGCAGATGACGCTCGCGACGAATGATCCGAAGGTGCCGCAGACCATCAAGGAAGGCTCCGAGGCTGCGCTGGCGCAGCTTTCCGGCATTGGCAAAGTAACGGTGCGCATCGACATCCAGGCTCCGCCGCAGCAGGCACCGACGGCCGGCGGCGCACCGATGGCGGCGTCCGCGATCGAAGGCGTGAAGCACGTCATCGCCGTCGCCAGCGGGAAGGGCGGCGTCGGCAAATCGACCGTCGCCGCGAATCTCGCGGTCGCTTTGCAGAAGAACGGCGCGGCGGTCGGGCTGTGCGACTGCGACCTGTATGGCCCGAGCATCGGGCTGATGTTTGGCACGAATGAGCGCCCGATGGCGACGGAGGAAAACCGCATCCTGCCCATCGAACGCGCCGACCTGAAACTGATGTCGATGGGCTTTCTTCTGGACGACGCCGCGCCCGCCATCCTGCGCGGGCCGATGGTCACAAAATACACGCAGCAGTTTCTCCGGCAGGTCGAATGGGGCGCGCTCGATTACCTCGTCCTCGATCTCCCGCCCGGCACTGGCGACATCCAGCTCACCATCGTCCAGACCGTCGCGCTCGCGGGCGTGATCATCGTCACCACGCCGCAGGAGGTCGCGCTCATCGATGCGCGCAAGGCGGCGACGATGTTCGCGAAAGTGAACGTGCCCATCCTCGGCCTCATCGAAAACATGAGCTACTTCCTCTGCCCGAGCGACGGCCAGCGCTACGACATCTTCGGCACCGGCGGCGGCGAGCGCGAAGCCGCACGCCTCCACGTCCCGCTCCTCGGCCAGATCCCCATCGACATCGCCACCCGCGAGGCCGGCGACCGCGGCCTACCCGTCACCGCCGCCGATTCGGCGAATCCGGTCGCACAGGAGTTCCTGAAAATCGCGCGCGCGCTTGCCGACGGAATCGCTGCCTAGCCGCGGCTACCAGTTCCGCAGATTGCGGTCGCGCTCCTCGTTGTATTTCTGCCCGGCGTGATGCTGGGCCTGAACCTCGCGATCTTTCAGTTCGTCCTTTAGCTTCGCGAGCATGGACTCAAAGCTCGGCTGATTCTGCGGCTGGCCTTTTTGCGGCTGCCCCTTTTGCTCCGCCTGCTGCGCCATCTGCTCCCGCAGGCGGGCGAGCGCGTCTTGCACCTGCTGCTGGCCCTGCTTCGCGGCTTCGTTGCCGGGAGCCATGCCCTGCGCCTTGGCAAAACTCGACTCGGCTTTCTCGAAGTTCTCCAGCGCGCTCTGGTTCTGCTGCCGCTGCTCGGACTGCTCGCCCTGCTTTTGCTGCTGCTGGCCGAGTTGGGTCAGCAGATCGGGCAGTAGCGCCTCGACCTTGTCGATGCGCGGCTGGATCTCCGCATTCTGCGGGGCAAGCGCCTGCGCGGCCTCGAAATTTTGCAACGCATTGAGCAGGTTCTCGGCAGCCTGCTGCGGCTGGTTTTTCGCCTGCTGCTCCCCCTGCTGGGCCTGCTTGTCGCCTTGGGCGAGATGCAGCTTCTCCAGCTCCGCGCGCACTTCCTTTTCACCGGCCTGCGCATCGGTGTGCTCAGGCTGCACGGCGAGGGCTTCCTGGAAATTCTCCATCGCCTGCTCGAATTTTTCGACCGCCTGCTGCGGCTGATTCTGCGCCATCTGCTGCGCCTGCTGCTGGTCCTTGCGTCCGGCTTTGTCGAAAAGGCTGGCGAGCTTGTCCTCGACGCGCTTCTCGCCGTCCTTGGCGGTCTGATCCTGCTTATCGAGTGCCTGCGCCTGCTGGAAATCGGTGCGCGCATTTTGCAAACGCTCCTGTGCGTCCTTGCGATCCCATTGGTTGTCGGGATTGCGCTGATCCGCGGTCTTCTCCTCCTGCGCGGCGCGCTGGTCGAGCTTGCTGGCGAGCGCCTTTTCGATGTCCTGTTTTTCCTGCTGGCGCTGCGGGTCTTTCGGATTCAGCGCCTGCGCCTGCTGCGCGTAAGTCAGCGCCGCCTCGAGTTTCTCGATCGCCTTCGGCACCCAGTTCTCCTTCTTCGCTTCGTCAGCCAGCCGCTTGGCCAGCCGCGCATAAACCTTCTCCAGCTCGGACTCGACCACGCGCAGGTTTTGCCCGGCGGTCTTGTTCTTCCTATTGGCGGCAAGTGCGACGCGGAACGCTTCGCGGCTCTGCTCGAGTCGGACGACAGCGGTGTCCGGCTCCTTCTCGATCTGCGGTTGGACCAAGCGATACGAAACATTGCCGATTTGCAGCCACGTCTGCTCGCGGAGCGCGTCGGGCATCTGCGTGGCTGCGAGCTGCTGCCACATCTCATCAGCCTTTGCGTAGTCCTTCGCGGCATACGCGGCGACGCCCGCATTGTAGAGCAGCCACGGGTCGCCGGCCTTTTGCGCAAGCTGTTCCGCGAGCTGCGCGGCGGCTTTGGCCGGGTCTTGCTGGAGCAGCGTGCGCTCCGCATCGAGGCCGGCCCATGCGGGCGCGGCGAGCAGGCTGAGGACGAGGAGGGTGGTCTTCATGCGCGGACTTTGTTTAGGTTTTTACGACGGTCGCTGACGAGCATTTCCGCAAGGAGGAGCGCGAGTGCGAGCGCCAGCGGCCATTGGAAATACTCCTGCAAATCCTTCGACTGCTTGGTCTGCGTTCCCCTGGCCAGCGGCTCCAGTCCGCGCCGCCAGACCGCGACGAGCCCCGCGCCGTCCTTGCCCAGCGGTTCGTAAAAGCCGCGTCCGCTGGCCGCGAGCTGCTGGAGCATGCGCTCGTTCAGGCGCGTGCTGACTTCGCGGCCAAACTCGTTCTTCGCAAACTTCGCCACGCCGCCTTCCTTTTTGTCGGGAATGCGCGCGCCGAGCGTGCTGCCGACGCCGACGGTAAAAATGGCCATCCCCTTCTGCGCCGCCGCGCGCGCCGCGATGACCGCGTCGCCTTGCAGTTCCTCGCCGTCGGTGAGCAGCACCAGCGCCTTGGTCTCATACTTGCCGTTTTCAAAAGTCTTCTGCGCGAGCTGGATCGCCTTGGCGATGTCGCTGCCCTGCTTGGCGATTGCGCGCATATCGAGCGCCGCGAGGTTGCGCTTCACCGCCTCGTGATCCTGCGTGACCGGCGCGGCGAGAAAGGCATCGCCGGCAAACGCGATCACGCCCGCGCGGTCGCTGTCGAGTCGGTCGAGCAGCGCACCCAGTCCGGTCTTCGCCGCGTCGAGCCGCGACTTGCCATCGGCATCCTCGGCGAGCATCGAGCGCGAAAGATCGAGCGCGACGAGGAAATCGACCGACGAGCGCTCGACCTCGATGGGCTGAAAACCAAGCTGCGGACGGGCGATGGCGACGAGCAGCGCGGCGAGTCCGAACGCGAGAAGCAGCGTCTTGCGCCAGCGTTTCGCGAAATCGACCGACCGCAGCAACTGCTGGCGCAGCCGCGGCGCGATGACGCTCTCCAGCTTGCGAAGCGCGCGCGCTTCGCTCCAGCGATGCAGCGGCACCGCGAGCACCGGCACGATGGCCGCTGCGGCGAGAACCCAAGGCCACGCAAATTTCATGGCAGCCTCCTCCACACGGTACGCCCGAGGATGAATTCCAGCAGCAGCAGCCCGAGCGCAGGCAGCGCGAACCACGGCATCAGCTCGCGCCAGGCTTTTTGTTTTCGCTCCTTGAAGGCCGCTTTTTCGAGCTGGTCGATCTGCCGATAGACGTTTCGCAGACCGGCGTAGTCGGACACCTTGAAAAACTGTCCGCCGGTGATCCGCGCGACGTCGTTGAGGAGCTGCCCGCTCGCGGTGTAGCGCTGGCCGTCGGCGAAATCGACCATCTGGATGACGTGGTTCTTGATCCCGAGCGGGGCGATGGCCTTGGCCACCTCCTCGGGCGCTGGGCCGTCGTTGATCTGGTCCGCGTCGGTGACGGTGATGATGAGCTTGGTCTGGTTCTTCGCCGAGACGAGCGACTCGGCGGCGATGAGCATGCCCGAGCCAGGTGCCGTACCCTGCGTCGGCTCTTCCAGCGCGAGCTGCGCGTTCAGCCAGTCGTGATCGAGCGTGAGCGGGCTGATGAGGTGCGCGCCTTTGTCGAAAAACACCGCGCCAATGCGGTCGCTCGGACGCGCCTTGATGAACTCCGCGACGACCCGCTTCATCGCCTCGGCGCGGCTGATTCGCTTGTTCTCGAGCACGAAGTCCTTGGTCTTCATCGTGCCTGAAAAATCGAGGACGAACATGATGTTGATGCCCAGTGCCTCGCGCTCGGAGAGACCCTTGTCCACCTGCGGACGGGCGAGCGCGACGATGAGCAGCGCGAGCGCGAGATAGCGCAAGGCGAGGAGCAACCGTCCTCGCGTGGAGCGCGTGCGGCGGCTCGCTGCGACGAGGAGTTGGCTGGAGGAAAACTGCACCGCCGCGACCGGCGCGAACCGCCCGCGCAACCACATCCACAGCGGCAGCAGCGCCAGCGCGAGGAGCAGCCACGGCGCGGCAAAACGAAAGGTGTGGAGCTGTGGGAAGAGTTCGCTCATGGAGTCGCCGGCGCGGCGGTCTGCCGCGTCTCTTTCACAAAGCGCACCGCGGCTTCGTGCAGCTCTTTCAGCTCGGCGCGATTGGCGAAGGTGCGCGCAAATTTCAGCAGATCGCAGATGCGGAGAAAGTCGCCGAGGAGAGCGCGATGCTGCGGTTCGAGCTTTGGCGACTGCTGCGCCTCGGCGAGAAATTCCTCAGTCGAGCGGCGCGGCGCGCTGAGGGCGAAACGCGTCTCGATGTAGCGGCGGATGATTCCCGAACTCTCCATGGCGTAAGGCCGCGACTCCTCGCGCTCGATGAGTGCAAAGAGCCGTTCCAGTTCGGCGAGCGCATCGTCGTGCGCCTGGCGGATCGCCTGCGCTTGCGCGCGCGCGCCGTGCGTCGTCTTTCGCCAGCGGCGCAACCACCAAAGGGAGACGAGCACCGCCAGCACCGCGGCCACGATCCACGGATTGAGCCGGAAGGGCTCGGGCGGCTCCAGCAACCGCAGATCGTCGATGAGTTGATCGGGCGGGTTCACGGGCGCAGCCGCCGGAGGCGGTTCTCGAAAAATTGCATCAGCGAACGGAGATACGGCTGATCGGTTTGCGCCTCGATGGTGTCGAGTCCGGAGCGGCGGAAGGTGCGCCGCAGCCGCGCGAGCCGGTCCTCCGCGACCTCGGCAAACTTTGCACGCGCCTTCGGGTCGCTGGTATTGAAATCCACGACTTCACCCGTCTCCGCGTCCTCAAAGGCGATCCAGCCGAGATCGGGTAGCGCCCGCTCGCTGGCATCGACGATCGGCACGGCAATGAGGTCGTGCTTGCGGCTCGTGACTTTCAGCGCGCGCTCGAAACCCTCGTCCATGAAATCCGAGATGACGAAAACCACCGCGCGGCGCGAGAGCGCGCGGTTGATGTGCTGGAGCGCGGTAGTGAGATTCGTGCCGCGCCGTGCCGGCTGGTAAGTCAGCACTTCGCTGATCAGCCGCAGGACATGCAGCCGGCCTTTGCCGGGCCGGATGTATTTCTCCGCGCCATCGGTGAAGAGCAGCGCGCCGACCTTGTCGTTGTTGCTGATCGCGCTGAAGGCGAGCACGGCGGCGAGTTCCGCGGCGAGTTCGCGTTTGCTTTGGCTGACCGAGCCGGTGCTGCTGCTGGCGCTGGCATCAACGAGAATCATGACCGTCATCTCGCGCTCCTCGATGTATTTTTTGATGTGCGCCACGCCGGTGCGCGCGGTCACGTTCCAGTCGATGCGCCGCACTTCATCGCCCGGCTGGTATTCGCGCACTTCGTCGAAATCCATGCCCCGCCCTTTGAAGACCGAATGGTACTGGCCGGCCATGAGATCCTCGACGAGACGCACGGTGCGCAGCTCGATCTGCCGGATCTTTTTCAGCCACTCGCGTGGAATCACGGGACGGCGACCGTCTCCAAAATATGGGCCACGATCTTCTCGCTCGTCACCTCGTCGGCCTCGGCCTCGAACGTGGTGATGACGCGATGCCGCAGCACATCGAGCGCGATGCTCTTCACATCCTGCGGAGTGACGTAGCCGCGGCCTTGGAGGAAAGCGTGGGCCTTCGCCGCAAGCGCGAGATTGATCGACCCGCGCGGGCTGGCGCCGAAGCGAATCATCCCGTCCATCTTGGGCGCAAAGCGTTTGGGTTCACGCGTCGCGAAGACCAGGCGCACGATGTAATCCTCGATCTGCTCATCGACGTGGACGAGATCAACGAGCTGCCGCATTTCCAAAATCGTCTCGGGATGCACGATGGCTTGGAGCGGCTCGCGCGTGGCGGTGCGGGCCATGAGCTGCATGATCTGCTTTTCCTCCACCTCGCTCGGGTAGCCGATGACGACCTTCAGCATGAAGCGATCGACCTGCGCCTCGGGCAGCGCGTAGGTGCCTTCCTGGTCGATGGGATTTTGCGTCGCGAGTACGAGGAATGGCTTCGGCAACGGGAATGTCTCCTCGCCGATTGTGACCTGCCGTTCCTGCATCGCCTCGAGCAAAGCGCTCTGCACCTTGGCCGGCGCGCGATTGATTTCATCGGCGAGGATCAGGTTCGCAAAAATCGGCCCGCGCTTGGTCGAGTAGGTGCCCTCGCGCGGGTTGTAGATCAGATTGCCCACCAGATCGCTCGGCAGCAGATCGGGCGTGAACTGGATGCGCGCAAACTTCGTGTGAATGGTCTGCGCGAGCGCATTGATCGTCGCCGTTTTCGCCAGGCCGGGCACGCCTTCGAGCAGCACATGGCCATTCGCCAGCAAGCCGATGAGCAGCCGCTCGACCAGGTAGCGCTGGCCCACGATGGCCTTGCCGATCTCCGCCTCGATGGCGTCGATAGTCGGGTGGAGAGCGATGATCTGTTGATTGAGGTCTTCGAGTTCTGAGGTCATGCGTGGAAACAGGGACGGCGGAGTGTCCTACACCAATCGGCCAGGCCCGGCCTTATTAGGCGCGGCCCTCCGCTCAATCGCCCTCGGTTTCCAAATCCGGGATGTGGGTGAAGGCGATGCGCATCGGCGCGGATTTCAGCGCAGCGTGCGCGCCGGCGAAATAGACGGTCTGCTTGCCGTAGCGCTTGTTCAGCGTGTCGAGCGCGCGGTCGAGTTTTTCGCGCGGACGGCTCTCGGGGAAAAGCGCGGGCGTCACATTCTCCGGCACCGCGAGGCGGCTCAGCGTGATGCCCACAGCCAGCGGCGCGCAGCCGTGCGGCCGGCGCTCCCACAGCGTTTGCAGCGCGTGGATGAATTCCATCGTGTCCGACGTTTCGCGGAAAACGAGCTCGGCGCCCCACCGGCTGCGGCGCAGAAATTTCAGGCTCAGCGTGAGCCCGCCCGCGAGGTAGCCGTTGTGCCGCAGCCGCATCGCCGCCTTTTGCAGCAGCCGGTGCAGCACCGCGCAGGCGCTCGCCTCATTGCGTTCCTCCGGCGGCAGGACGTGCGAGTGGCCGATCGACGAATGCAGCACCGGCGGACGCGCCACCACGTTGCCCCGCAGCAGCTCGTACATCCGCTCGCCCTCCACGCCGCCCCACGCCGCATGCAGCGTGTGCCTCGGCGCGGCGCAAAGCTGCTCGACCGTGCGGATGCCCGCGGCGTGCAGCCGCTCCTCCATGTTTGCACCGATGCCGCACAGGTCGCGCAACTCCAGCCGGTGCAGCACGCCGGGCAGTTCGTTTTTTTCGATGACGGTCAGCCCGTCCGGCTTCTGCATGTCGCTCGCGGTCTTCGCGAGAAAGACGCTCGTCGAAATGCCAATCGAACTCCGCAGACACTCGCCCACATCGCGCGCGATGGTCGCCTTGATCCGCCGCGCCACGTCCAACGCTGCCGCGCGCTCGCGCACTTTGCCGGTGAGTTCGCACGCGACTTCATCAATCGACATCACATTTTCCTTCCGCACCTCGATGCACGAGTCGATGGCCGTGAGCAGCGCGTGGTGAAACTCGACGTAGTGCTCATGGCGCGCCTCGATGATCCGCAGGCCGGGGCACATCCGCTTCGCATCGCCCACCCGCGTGCCCGTTTTCACGCCGAACTTTTTCGCCTCATAACTCGCCGCGATGGCGCAGGTGCTGTCCACATTCATCGGCACCACCGCGACGGGCTTCCCGCGCAGGCGCGGCTCCATCTGCTGCTCCACCGAGGCGAAGTAGGAATTGAAATCAACGACCATCCAGGCAAGCGACATAGTGTTTCCATGAACACTATTCATCGCCCGCGCTTTGGCAAAGCCGCACCGCCTTGCCACGCAAAAAACTCCGCGCCAACTTTCCCGCGTTAAGCGTTTGACGGTTCGGTGACTATTATGGAAATTCGCGCACCGATGACCGCCTCCGCCGCCGACAACCCCGACTTCGTCAAAGAATCCCTGCTCTACAAAGAGTTCCTCGCCGAGCGTGAGGAAATCCTGCGCCACAAATGGATCGAGAGCGAAAAGGCCGGGCACGACGTGGGCTTTGAAAAGGCGCTCCTCGACTGGATCATCAAGCACCGCTCCTCATGGCGTGAGAAGCGGCACAAGGAAACGGTGAACTGACATCGCTTCCCGCTCCTTTAACTGCGATCCCGCGAGGTCGCCAAGGAACATGAATCCCGCACCCACTCCACCATCCGCCGGGGCCAGCGTCATCCTCGACGCCGCGGCCATCGAACGCGCCCTCCGGCGCATCGCGCACGAAATCATCGAGCGCAATCCCGACCTTGCCACCGTCGCCCTCATCGGCATCCCATCGCGCGGCGTGGAAATCGCGCAGCGGCTCGCCGCGCTCATCACCCAGTTCAGCGGCGTCAGCGTTTTTGCCGGCGTGGTCGATGTGGCCATGCACCGCGACGACCTACACCGGCACCGCATCCCGCCGCGTGTCGAGCGCACGATTTTGCCCGAGGCGCTGGAGGAAAAAACCATCGTCCTCACCGACGACGTGCTTTTCTCCGGCCGCACCTGCCGCGCGGCCATGGATTCCATTTCCAGCTTCGGCCGCCCGGCGCGCATCCAGTACGCCGTGCTCGTGGATCGCGGCCATCGCGAGCTGCCCATCCGCGCAGACTACGTGGGAAAAAACCTGCCCACCGCGCTCGACGAACGCGTCCACGTCCGCTTCGCCGCCACCGACGGCGGTGAGGACGCCGTGCTGATGAGCCGCACCTGATTTTTCCCCACCATGACTGCACCCGAAATCAGCAAAGCGGAATGGACGCGCAAAGACCTCACCGGCATCGAGCCGCTCAGCGCCGGCGAGATCACCACCCTGCTCGACACCGCCGCCGCCTTCAAAACCGTCGGCACCCGCGACATCAAAAAAGTCCCCGCCCTGCGCGGCCAGACGCTCGTCAACCTTTTCGTCGAGCCCAGCACCCGCACCCGCGTCTCCTTCGAGCTGGCCGCCATGCGCCTCAGCGCCGACGTCATCAATATCTCGGCGAGCACTTCCAGCCTGACCAAAGGCGAAACGCTCAAGGACACCGCGAAGGTGCTCGAAGCCAATCACGCCGACATCATCGTCCTCCGCCACAGCTCCGCGGGCGCGGCGCAGTTTCTCGCCGAGCGGCTCGCCGCCAGCGTCATCAATGCCGGCGACGGCGCGCACGAGCACCCCACGCAGGCGCTGCTCGACACCTTCACCATCCGCGAAAAAAAGGGCCGCATCGCCGGGCTCCACATCGCCATCATCGGCGACATCCTTTTCAGCCGCGTCGCCCGCTCGGACATCCACGCCCTCACCAAACTCGGCGCGCGAGTCACCCTCGTCGGCCCGCCCACGCTCGTCCCGCGCGAGTTCGAGCACCTCGGCGTCACCGTCACGCACGACCTCGACGCCGTGCTCCCCGAGGTCGATGTCGTCAACCTTCTCCGCATCCAGCACGAGCGGCAGCGCAAGGAATACTTCCCCTCGCTCGGCGAGTACACCGCCCTTTTCGGCCTCACCAAACAGCGCGCGGAAAAACTGAAACCCGACGCCCTCATCATGCACCCCGGCCCCATCAACCGCGGCGTCGAAATCGACAGCGACCTCGCCGACAGCGGCCGCTCCGTCATCCTCGACCAAGTCACTAACGGCCTCGCCGTCCGCATGGCCGTGCTTTTCCTCTGCGCCGGAGTGCGGGGAGGTGCGGAGTGAAAACGTCGCCAAGCGTCAAGCTCGGATCACAAATCGAGCGCGTCGATCAAGGCATCCATTTCCAGACCGTGATGGCGCGCGATGCTTTTCAGGATCGACGAAAGCAAACCCGGTTTGATCGCCCCATGCGCCGGGATGGTCTCGTGGTGTTCGCCATCGCGCTGCGTCGTCACGCGGATGTGCGAGCCGCGCTGCCGCGTTGTTTCATAGCCGAGTCTGCGCAGCGAGCGCGCGAGTTCCTGTCCGCTCAAATCGCGCGGCAGCCTCATCGCGCCAGCAGTTCGTCGCGGACGAAATGCAGGCGAATCAGACGCGGCGCATCCTCCTCGTCGTCGAAGTGGCAATCCACGGCCTCGCGGACATTGGCTCGTAGCTCCTCGATCGTCTCCGCCTGCGTGTGGATGGCCTGGCCCAAAGCGGACGCCGTAAAACCGCCTTCGAGTTCGTCCTCCTGCACTTCAAAAATAATCTCGCTCATGCGTGCGAAACTAGCACCGCCCCTGCGCCAGCCTCAAGCGGTGTCTTCCTCACCTCACCTTCCCTCCTGCGGACTCAGCGCGAAATGACCACCCTCATCACCAACGGCCACATCATCGACCCCGCCAACGGCCTTGATCGCGTCGGCGATTTGTATTTGGCCGATGGCAAAATCGAACGGGTCGATCTCGAAGCCAAAGCGAGGGCGCATGACGACGATTTGGAAATCATCGACGCCACCGGCCTCGTCGTCGCACCCGGCCTCATTGATCTGCACGTCCATTTCCGCGAGCCGGGGCAGTCGGCGAAGGAGACCATCGCTAGCGGTGCGCGGTGCGCGGCGGCGGGCGGGTTCACGAGCGTGGTGTGCATGCCGAATACTTCGCCGGGCATCGACAGCCCGAGCGTGGTGGCGTGGGTTTTGGAAAAGGCGCGGGCTGAGGCGTGCGTGAATGTTTTCCCCACCGGCGCGATCACCAAAGGTCTCGCGGGCGAAGAACTCGCGCCCATCGGCTCGATGCACAAAGCCGGCATCGTCGCGCTGACCGACGACGGACATTGCGTGCAAAACCATGAGGTCATGCGCCGCGCGCTCGAGTACGCGCGCATGTTTGGCCTCACCGTCATGGACCATTGCCAGGACTACAATCTCGTCGGCAAAGGCGTGATGCACGAAGGCGCGGTCAGCACCGCGCTCGGCCTGCCCGGCTGGCCGGCGGCGGGCGAGGAGATCATCGTCCAGCGCAACGCGCTCCTCGCCGAACTCACCGGCACGCCCATCCACTGCCAGCACCTCAGCAGCGGCGGCAGCGTCCGCCTTTTGCGCGAAGCGCGCGCGCGCGGCGTGCGGCTCAGCGGCGAAATCTGCCCGCACCATATCGCCCTTACCGACGAGTCCATCCGCGGCTTCGACACCAATTTCAAAATGAACCCGCCGCTCCGCACCCAGCGCGACATCGACCTGCTCATCGAGGGCGTCGCCGACGGCACCATCACCATCCTCGCCAGCGACCACGCGCCGCACTGCGCGTATGAAAAGGAAGTCGAGTTCGATCTCGCGCCCTTCGGCATCCTCGGCCTCGAAACCGAGCTGGGCCTTTTCCTCGACATCCTCGTCCACAAAAAGAAAGCGCTCCCGCTCGCCCGCCTCATCGCGATGTTCACCACCGAACCCGCCCGCCTCCTCGGCCTCGACCGCGGCACCCTCAGCCCCGGCGCACCCGCCGACGTCACCCTCATCGACCCCGGCCTCGAATGGACCGTGGACAAAGAGCAAAGCTTCTCCCGCAGTCGCAACACGCCATTCCACGGCTGGGAACTCAAAGGCCGCGCGGTGCGCACCATTGTTGGCGGGCAGACCGTGTGGACAGTTTGAAACAGCGGGCACCGCGCGGCATGACGCTTACCCATTTCGGATCGAAGCGCGGTCAAACCCAGGCGTCGCGGGTCAGGGAAAACGCCGGTCGTATCCGCGGGAGAGGCGCACGAGCAGAGCAGAGTATTCTTTCTCGGTCTGCATGAGGTTGGCCCACTCGAAGGGGAATGGGGCAATGTTCGTGGCTCGAAACCGGAGGACTTGGAGTTCGTCGAAGGCAGGGGCAGCCTTGGCGAGGATTCGGCTTTCGGCTTCCGGCGCTTCTTGAAAGGGATGCTTGTGTTTCCTGCCATCGGTCGGCCATTCGCGTTCGCCTTCATAGGAGGTGTAACTGGCGGCGTAGTTCACGCCCACGATGCCGACGCAGATTGGCTGGCCGCCGGTTTTCTTAAACTCTTCGACCTGACGGACGAGATCACCAATGACGCGGTCGATCTGTTTGATCATCGCTTTGGCGAGAACCTTCGTTTCAGTGCCGATCTCGATGTTGGCGATTTCGCCACGGGCCACTAGCAAACCTTCGGCGGTGAGTGCAATCGCGGTTGGGAATGATCTCTCCAAAGGTGCCATCACCGCGCCGGGATTTCTTGCCCACCGCCTTGTTGCCGACGTTTACGACGCACTGTTTGGCGGTCACTCGGGTAACTAGTTTTGGCGATCTCGCGAGGGTAACAAGATCCTCATAGAGCTGGCCTGCGACAAGGTCGCCGAGGGTGGAGTTGCGATGCTCGTATTTCCGTCCTTGGAAGAGATCGCGAAAGGTACGGAGGAGCGCGAACTGCGCCGGGTTGCCACTCATCCGATGAGCACGGTGGCGTTGACCGAACCGGATCCACGCGGCAGCCACGCGGCTTCGCGCAAGCGTTGCTCGGCGAGGGTGTGGTAGGTGGGTTCGAGTTCGTTGCTAATGCTGTGGCGACCCGTGGCTAGTGCGGCGAGGGCCGTGCTGGCGGTACCCGAGAAGGGATCGAGCACGGTGTCGCCAGCGAAGGAGAACATCTTGATCAGGCGTTCCGCAAGCGCGACCGGATAGGGCGCGGGATGGCCGCGGCGCGTGGACTCTCCCTTGATGTCTGTCCATGTCGAGCGCATCCAGCTTTGCATTTCCTCTTTGGTAAGCATCGAGAGAGCGCGCTGGAGCGTGGAGGGGGAGCGGTATTCGCCTCCCTTCCGCAGGAAGAGGATGTATTCGACATCGTTCTTGATGATCGCCCCAGGCTGGTAAGGCTTGCCGTAAAAGCCCGCACCGTTGCCTTGGGCTTCGGTGACGCCGTTGGCAATTTTTTGCCAGAGAATGGGTGTGAGGCAGTCGAGTCCGAGGTGTCGCGAGCGCACCTGAATATCGGCGTGGAGGGGCATGACGTAGTGCCGCCCGTGGCGCTTGCGCGGCACGCAGACGTCGCCGACGACACAGCAGATGCGGCCTCCGGGAGCGAGCACGCGCGCACACTCGGCCCAGACTTTGTCGAGTTCTGATAGGAAATGTTCGTAGTCTTCCACGTCGCCGAGTTGCTCGGCGGTGTGTTCATATTCTTTAAGCGTCCAATAGGGCGGAGAGGTCACGACCAGATGCACGCTCCCATCGGGAATCCATGAAAGCTCGCGGGCGTCGCCGAGATGGAGACGGTGGGTGGTCCGGTCATACGGGGCGGGCCACGGGAGATTGCGCAGGATGCCATTGGCGCGCAGCATGTGTTCGACGGCCCCAGGCGCGTTGTCGGCTTGCGGCAGTTCTTGAAGAACAGAACTAACCGCTTCATAGGCTTCCTCCGCGACTCGTGCTGTGGGTTCTTGGATCGGGTTACGCCGGCGGCGTTTTGGCGGCGCTGCGAGTCCGGTATCATGGAGTAGGCGCTTCATCGCGGGCATGATGACATGGCCGACTTGCAGTAAAAGCGGATTGTTCTCGTGGGTCACTCATCTCTCAGCGCATCGACCGGGCTCATGCGCGCCAGGCGGGGAGGAAGCCGGAGACGAGGCCGGTGGGGGAAGGCGAGCGCGACAAACTCAGCCCAAAGTCCGTTCGACAAATTTGGGCTGAAGCCCAAGCTGCATTGCCATGAAAACCCCGCGCCAAATCCCATGCGCCACCTGCGGCAAGCCGACGGAATATTTTGCTGAACCGCTCGGACCGTTCTGCTCGGCGCGCTGCCAGATGATCGATCTCGGCAAATGGTTCGGCGAGGAATACCGCGTGAGCGAACCGCTGCGCCCGGATCACTTCGCCGAGTTTGAGCAGCTCGACGGCGGCGGCGAACTCGACCGGCCCGAGTAGCGGCGCGGCTGTAGGGGAAGCTGACAGCTTCCCCTACAGCGCACGGGTGAGCGCGGGCCGCTACGCCTGTGCCTGAGCTGCTTCCGCGGCTTTCGCTTTCGCGTTGGCGATGGTTTTTTCCAGCTCGGCGAGGTCGGGATGGCCCTCGGCGATTTGGATGCCGCCTTTGTCGGAGATAAGCAAAGCGACGAGCGTATTGATGAGGTTGAGCGAGTTCGCCTCGCCGTCCTTGCCGCCGGTCATGAAGACGCGCTCGGGCACGAGCGGCTGGGTGCTCTTGCTGAACTGGTCGCTGAGGTGGTTCAGCGAGAAGAGGCGGGCGTCGCCGTAGGCTCTTATTTTTTGCAAAAAGACCGCGGCTTCCGCGAGGCCGGTCTGCGAGATGCGCGCGGCCTCGCCTTCGCCGAAGAGGCGCTGCGATTGTGACTGGCCTTCCGCGAGCGCGATGTCGCGTTTGGCGAGGCGCTGGGCTTCGGCGAGCTGGGCTTCGCCCCGGTTGGCGGCGACGTCGATCTCGATGCGCGATTGGGTCAGCTCGGATTGTTTTTCCGCGGCAGCCTGGGCCTGCATCAGCTCTTTCAAATGCACGGCGGCCTCCTGTTGTTTCGCGTAGGTTTCGCGCTGTTCCTGGGCAAGCCGGCGGACGCGGAGCTGGTCGAAAAGCGTCTCGATGGGATCGACGCCGCCGGGCGTGAGGCGGCCCGTTTCCGGGCGGCCGATGAGGACGGCGACGCAGTTGATGTCGAATTCGGCGAAGCGTTTTCCCAGCTCGATGGTCGCGCGTTTTTGGATGTCCTCACGATGGGTGAGGAGGTCGAGCATGTTGGAGC
>JANXWQ010000470.1 GCA_025351065.1 Chthoniobacter sp.
GTCCGCCGGGCGAGCGCCAGCGAGGCGGGCGGGCGGCGTAGGAAGCACCATCACACTCACCACCTCGCTGCGCTCGCCCCGGACGGCACGGAGTGCCGTCCCTACCTGAAGCGCTTCGCGCCCGCCTGCGCCCACGGCGAAACTCCGTTCAGAATGACGGTGGTGTTTTTGCCAGTGCTACGCGCTGAGCGCTTCCTCTGCGGGGCGTTTCGCTTTCGTCTCCGCAGTGCCGCGCGGGCGGAAGATGAGGTCCACGACGTTGCGGATGTATTGCTCGTCCGGCATCGACTCGACGGCTTCGGGCGGGAAGGCGGTGAGCGTTTTGAAATGCGCGGCGAGGTCGGCGAAAAGGCGGACGCGGGCCGCGGGGTCGAGGTCGTCGCGGCGAACGAGGGACTGGAGGGCGAGACGGGCCTCCTCGGGCGTGGCGCGCTGGCGGAGGCGGGCCTCGAGGTGGGGGAACTGGCGGAGCGAGTTGAACTTGCCCGCGAGGAGCTGGTCGAGGTCGGGCTCGGCGTGTTGCGGGATGTGGACGACAACGGTGTTCGCCGCGAGATCGCCGAGCCGCTGCGCGCGGCGGCTGGTGAGCATGGCGACGCCGCCGACGAGGTAGCAGCCGGGCAGCAGGTCGGCGAAGCGCAGCAGGTTGCGCATGAGGATTTGGTGGAATTGCAGCCGCAGGCCCTGCGCGTCCATGACGCGCAGGTGGACGAGGCGTTTGCCCAGCGTCTGCCCGCGCCAGGCCCATTCGGTGAAGACGCCGTAGCCGATGGATAGGAAGAAATAGGCCAGGCCAAACAGCGCGCCGCCAAAGTCCGCGCTGATGATGCTCGCGAGCGTGGAGAGCGCGGAGAGGGCGCGGGCGAGGACGAGGACGACGAGGAAATCCACGGCCCACGCCAGGCAGCGCGCGACCGGCCCGGCGAGCTGATAGGCAAAGGCGATGCCCTCCGGCGTGCGGATGCGCAGCTCGGAATTCACGCGCGCACCTCCGTCGCGGCGGGCGCATGGTCTTGCGCCCGGCCCGAGCGCAGGAACCACACGAGCGCGGCCAGCTCCACGCAGCCGAAGGAAATTTTCACCGCATACGGAATGACCGGCTGGTGGTACTGCGAGAGGAACGACTCCACGAATCCCGCCCACACCAGCATGACCGCGACGCCGCCGATAAGCGTGGCGAGATCCGGCCCGAGCACGCGCAGCCGCGTGGCGAGCGGCGCGCGGTCGCCGTGGCCGATGAGCGCCCGGCCCAGCAGCAGCCCGCCCTGGCCGGCGATGAGGATGGCGGGAATCTCGATCACGCCGTGCGGCAGCAGCCAGGCGGCGAGGAAGACGCTCTGGTTCGCCAGGATGTAGTCGAGACCGATGAGACCGAGCATCACACCGTTTTGGAAAAGGATGATGATGGTGCCGAGACCGAAAGTGAGGCCGAGGGCGAGCGCCTTGATCGAGACGCCGATGTTATTGGTCATCAGCTCGCTCGCGAAGCGCGAGTGGCTGTCGGCGAAGCGATCCTTCTTGGCCTTTTCCTCCATCGCCACGCGCTTCGCCGGATCGCCCATGTGATTGGCGAACATGGCCGGGAGGATGGCCTCCTTCGCCTCGTCGTCGAGCAGCACCGCAAAGCCGCCGAAGAGCGTGCCCACGAGCGTGATGACGCAGGAGACGATGAAAGCGCCGGCGTGTTTGCGAAACACGCGCGGGAACTCCGTGCCGAACCAATGCACCGGCCGGAAGCGCCGCCCGCGCTCGCGCGTCTCGTGGATTTCGCCGTAGGCGCGGGCGGTGAGCGCCTCGAGGTAGCGCCGCAGCTCGGGCTCGGAGGCAAAGGTGGCGATGCGCCCGAGATCGGCGGACACCTTTTGGTAGAGGAGATGAAAGCGCTTCGCCTCGTCGAGCGTGAGCCGGTGGCCGGCGTCGGCCTGGAGCCGGTCGAGCGTCCGCTCCAGCTCCGTCCACGACGGGCGCTCGGCGGCGATGAAGCGGGGCAGATCAATAATCATGGCTCACAGCAGTTGACGGCGTTTCACCTCGGCGTGCTGGGTGATGACCTGCGCGACGAGCTTCGCCGGATCGAGGAGCGAAAAGCGGATGCCGCGGCGCTTCAGCACCTGCTCCAGTTCGCGGAGGCTGTGCCATCGCAGATGCCCGCCGAGGCTTTGGTACAGGTCATCCGCGGTCGCCACCGCGGGGTCGCTGAAGACCGGCTGCGCGCCGGGCGGCTGGATCATGTTTACGAGGATGAGGTGCTGGCGGCTGATGAGCTGGCTCGCTTTGGCAAAGCTCTCCGCGAGCATCGGATCGTCGAGCGCGGTGAGGAAAATGAGCAGCGCGCGTTTGCGCAGCCGCAGGCGGATGAAGGAGCACAGCTCCTCGAAATCCGGCGTGACGCTTTGCGGATGCAGCGCGTAAAGGCGGTCGCGGCAGGCGTCGTAATGCGCCTGGCCGCTCTTCGCGCGCACGAAGCTGAGCACGCGGTCGCTGAAGGTGATGAGCCCAAACTGATCGCCCTGCTGCTCCGCGGCGAGGCCGAGGATGAGCGCGGCGGTGACGTAGCGCTCCAGTACCGTCGTCTCGGTGCCGCCGGTGGCCAGCGCGCGCGCGCTGAGCCGCGAGGCATCCACGATGACGTACACTTCCTGCGTCCGCTCGACCTGGAAAACCTTGGTCACCGGATGGCCGCGCTTGGCGGAGGATTTCCAGTGGATTTCGTCGTAGCTGTCGCCCGGCACGTAGTCGCGCAGCTTTTCAAAATCGCGCCCCTGACCCACCGCGCGCTGGGCGTGCGCGCCGAGCTGGCCGCGCTTGAGGAAAATGGCGACGACGTTTTTCCGCTCGTCGAAAAGATTCGGATACACGCGCAGCTCGCTGCGCGCCGGCTGGCTCGCGCGCGCCGCCCAGAAGCCGAGCGGCGAGACGGCCTCGAGATACACGCCTTCGAGAAAATACTGGCCGCGCCGCACAGGCGTGACCGCCCAGTCGAGGCGGGAGACGGCGGCCTGCGCGGGCAGCAGTGTGGTGCGATCGTCCTCCGCGGCGGCGATCTCGCGCGGAAAGGCGAGGCCCAGGCGCAGGGTGCGCGCGTCCATGGCGTCGTTTTGGATGCGCACCTCGATCACGCCCGGCCGGTCTTTTTGCAAACGCACCAGCTCGGGCAAAAGCACTCGCACCCCGATCAGCCGCCCGCGCGCGACGAGCGCATCGTAGAGCACGAGAACCGCGAGCCCGCCGACGAACAGTGCCGCGATGCCCGCCGCTGCCGGGAGCGTCGCCGCGACGGCGGCGAAGGGCAGGACGATCAGCGCAATCCAGAGGATGAGGCGGGTGCGGGGGACGATCATGGGAAAATCCGAAATCCGAATATCGAAATCCGAAACAAATCCGAAGAAAGTGAAATGGAAAAAACGGATTCATTCGCCGGCCCAAGGTGGGACAATCCGAAACAAATCCGAAGAAAGTGAAATGGGAAAAACGGATTCATTCGCCGCCTTCACTTTTACGGAAAATCGCTCCGAGAATGTTCATCAACTCATGCGCTTCCTGACAAAGACGATCCTGCTTGGCGCGAGCTTCAGGTCGGGCTTCGGTGTCGATCAAACGCAGCCACAGGCGACTTTCCTTGGCTTCTTTGCGACCGATCTTGATCCGCATCCGAAAGTCCTTTTTGCTCAGAGACTCGTTGGCTTCGATGTAGTTCGCCGCCACGGAACCCGAAGACCTCACCACCTGTCGCGCATCCTCCACATTGGCGATGGTTCTCTCCAACAGCTTGATGAAAGCACGCACATCCCGCGCGAACGCGAACGTCCGTTCTTCAAGGTCGTAAGGTCTGTTTTCCCCACTTTCTGACATTTCGGATTTGTTTCGGATTTCGATATTCGGATTTCGGATTTTCACCGCGGCACGGCGACTTGCTCTAAAATCTTCGCGATCACTTCCGCAATCGTGACCCCTTCGATTTCGTACTCGGGCCGCAGCACCAGCCGGTGGCCGAGCACGGGCTCGGTCATGGATTTCACATCGTCCGGGGTGACAAAATCGCGGCCCGCCAGTGCGGCATTCGCGCGGCTGGCGAGGAGCAGCGCCTGCGTGGCGCGCGGCCCGGCGCCGACGAGGACGGTGTCGGTTTCGCGGGTCGCGCGGACGACATCGACGACGTAGGCGGTCAGCTCGTCGCGCACGGTCACGGCTTCGAGCGCGCGGCGCATTTGCGCGAGGTCGGCGGCGGTGATCACGGCCTGGACTTCGCCGGCGGCGAGCGCCTCCTCGGGCGAGCGCGAGCCGAGCATGCGGTGGGCGAGTTCGAGTTCGCTGGCGCGGTCGGGCGTGTTCATGGAGACCTTGAGCATGAAGCGGTCTTTCTGCGCCTCGGGCAGCGGATAGGTGCCCTCGTACTCGACGGGATTTTGCGTGGCGAAGACGGTGAAGTTTGGCGACAGCTCGTGGGTGTCGCGGTCGATCGTGACCTTGCGCTCCTGCATGGCCTGGAGCAGCGCGGACTGGGTTTTCGCGGGCGCGCGGTTGATTTCATCGGCGAGCAGAAACGCGGTGAAAACCGGCCCTTTGATGAGCGTGAATTCCTGGCTCTGCATATTGAAGACGCTCGTGCCGGTGATGTCGGCTGGCATGAGGTCAGGCGTGAACTGGATGCGGTTGAACTCGCACCCGAGCACCCGCGCGAGCGTGCGCACGAGCAGCGTTTTGGCCACGCCGGGCACGCCTTCGATGAGCGCGTGGTGGCCGGTGAAAATGGCGATGAGCGCTTTGTCGATCACCTCCTCCTGGCCGATGATGACTTTGCGGACTTCGGCGCGCGCGCGGGTGAGGACGTCTTGGATGTGGGCGGTGTCGGTGGGCATGGGGAAGATGGGCGTTGAGATTAATGGCGGGTGAGGGTTTGGGCGATTTGGCGGTAGGTGGAAACGGGGTCGCGCTGTTTGGCGGGGCGGTCTTGCTCCTGGGCGAAAAGCTCCTCCACACGGGCCCGTTCGGCGGGGCGGTGGGTCGCGGCTTTGCGCCATTCGGCGAGGCACACGGCGAGGATTTCGGAAGGCTTGATGGTGCGGCGGAGCAGGTTGACGAAGCCTTCGGCGGACTCCTTGCCGATGACCACATCGCCGTCGCTCTGGTCATCACGATAAGCGGGAATGAAGCGCACGGCGTTTTTCCACACGAAGAGCACCGCGAGGGCGAGGAGGCCGGCGACGACGCCCTGCAGGCGGTATTTGCGGGCCAGCGCGGCGATGCCGGGAGAGTCGCGCACGTCGAGGTGCTCCTCGTCGAAAACGATGTCCGGCGGGCCGGAAAAAATCCGGCTCAGCAGGCGCGTCGGGCGTTCGTTGCGCATGGCCTCATTGCTCAGAAAGTAGGCGTCCGCCGCGAGGACGATGGTGCCGTGCCCGAGCGCGCGCTCGATGACCACGGGCCGGTCGCCGCAGCGGTAGAGCACGCGCCATTCGGGCTGGAGGTCTTTGAAACAAAGCGCGGAGTGCCAGGAGATTTCGGGCTCCAGCGCGCCGGTCGCTTCGGCGCTCACGGCGCGGCGGTCGTAGCGGAGTTTTTGGTCGGCGGGCAGGTAGTCGAAGGCGAGGCCCCAGCGTTTCGCGACCTCGCCGAAGCTGAATGTCGGAATCGTTTCCTCATCGTTTTCTTCGTCGCCTTTTTTGTCTTCTTTGCCGGACTTTTTTTTGTCCGCCTTTTGGTCGGCGGCGGCTTTTTTCTCCTCCGCGTCTTTCTTCTCCTCCTCGGCGCGGTGTTTCGCGCCGAGTTTTCTGGGGCGCGGTTTTTTTCCCTCGGCGACGGCCTTTTTCTTCTTCGTGCGCTGCACGGTTTCGGCGCGCTTTTCCTCGTCGGCGCGGGGAGTACTCTCAAATGGCGCGAAGGCGAAAATGGCGCGGCTGCCGGCGCGCACCAGCGCGTCGAACTCGCGCAATTCGCGATCTTCCCAATACGCGTGGTGGGTGATGCCGGCATACACGAGCGTGACCGGCGCGGCGGGCCGGAGCCGGGGCAGCGGGCGGAAATTGCGGCGCGCGGCGACGCCGGGCAACTGGTCGAGCGCGTCGTGGAGGCCCTTCACGCCGAGCGGGTCGGCACGCAGCGAGGAGTACGCCGGATAGAGGTCGCCCTTTTCGTAGCGCAGGACGAAAAGGTGCGCGACGCCGTAGAAAAAAGCGGCGGCCAGCGCGAGCGCGCCGAGCAGGGTGAGCAGCGGTTTCCTCAGCATGCGCGGATGCGGTCGAGGTTTTGGGCGAAGTCGCCGAGGGTCTCGGCGGTGACTTCGTGCTCGCCGTACCACGAGCGCTCGAAGGCGCAGAGGTTGCGGTCGAAAGCGGTGAGCAGTTCCGGCTGGGCGCGGGCGCGGCGCTGGAGTTCCCGGTCGTAGTCGCGGTTGGATTTGTGGCGCGCGAGGCGGATGAAATCGCGGTGCCCGAGATGCGCGAGGCTGGCGAGGTAGGAGGCGCGCAGGGCGAGGCGGAGCTGGCCGCTCTGCATGAGGTCGCGGGCGAGCGTGAGCCAGCCGTCCTCGGGGAGTTGGTCGGCGGTCACGTCCTCGGCATTGAGGTCGGGCACGGCGGCCAGCGGCTGGGCGGCGACGATGCGCGGGCGGCGGCCGCGGAAGTGCCGCCACAGCAGGACGCCGAGCAGCACGACCAGCCCGCCGAGCAGCACGAAAAAGGTGGCGCGCGCGACGGCCGGCCAATCGACGCGGCCCCCGGAGTCGCTGGTGTCGCCGGGCTTGGGCTCGCGTTGAAAGGTTTTGCGAAACCATTCGCGGATTTTTCCCATCCAGTCGAAAGCCGTGCGCACGAGCCCGCGCAGCCTTTTCCACAGCGTCTCGAGGAAGGTCGCGAGCCAGCCTTTTTCCTCATCGGTGCGCCCGTCCTTTACCGCGGGCAAACGCCACGCGAATTCACGGCGCTGAAGCACCTGGTCGAGGGACTCGCTGAGCTGCCCGGACTCGACTGGCACCGTCGTCGGCGGCTCCTCGGCGCGCACGCTCGGGGCAAAGCCGGCGAGGCCCATGAGCAGCAGCGCGGCGGCGGCGAGCGCGCGGTGGCGCAGCGTTTTCAAGCCCACGCGCAGGTCGTCGCCGGAGTGCAGCGACGCGCCCTGGAAGCAGCGCAGGACGAAGACGGCTTTGCGGATCGGGTCGATGCAGAGGTAGGTGGCGGCGAGGGTGGCGGCGAGCAGCGTGGTGTTGAGCAGCACCCACGGATCGCGCGTGACCATGCTCTCGATGCCGAGGAAAATTTTGAGCAGCCACGGCGCACCGGCGATGACCGCGGTGACGTTGATCCAGACGAGCAGGCCGAAGCCGAAAAGCTGGAGCAGCGCGACGTGGGCCTGCCGCGGCCAGAGCCGCGCCTGCCGCACGGCGTCACGCAGCACCACGCCGAAGCCGGGCTCCATGCCGTCGCCGAGGATGCCCACATTTTGGTAAAAGGAATACGTCCAGACATAGGGCAGCAGGACTTGCGCGGCGAGGAGGCGCACGAAAAGCCCGGTCGGCTGCACCGCGGTCTGCACGAGCACGAGGCGGGCGATGCGCGCCGCGGTCCACGGGTTTTCCGGCTCCATGAGCAGGTGCGCGCGGAGCTTGGCGGCAAAGACGGCGTGCCAGCATTTCATCCACACGTAGAGCCCGGCGGCCCCGAGCGCAGCCTCGAAAAGATGCCGGCGGGCAAAGGCCCCGTGGCTCATGTCGGCGAGGAAATATAGCAGCCCGAGCACGCACGGCGCGGTGCCGGCGTAGTAGGCGAGCAGCGCGCCGGCGGGCGCGGCGCGGAGCAGGCGCACGGCGGCTTCCACCAGCTCCAGTGCGGGCTGGCCGTGGCGGCGGATGGCGGCGCGTTTCATGGCGGGTTCTGGAGGTCCTCGAGTTCGCGCTGCCAGACCGTGCCCTCGTGGTACTCGGGGGGGATGTTCACGAGGAGGCGGCCGAGGATGAAAAAAAAGACCCACGCCACGAGCAGCCCGCCGCCCGCCGCGACTACGCGCAGGAGCGGCCCGAAGCGGCGGCGGTGCGCGGTTTTTTGCACCGCGACGCGCTGGAGGCACGCGGCGCAGATGACGCGGTCATCGTGCTCGGTGATGCACTCGCGGCAAAAAAACTGGCCGCACTCCGGGCACCGCGCCACGGCTTCGCGCAGGGCGTGGTGCAGGCAGCGCTGGGAGACGAGGACGGCCATGATGCGCGGGGCAAAAAATCAGGGCGCACCGCGTTCGGCGCGCTGCCGGAAAAAGCCGGCCGCGCGGGCGAGCCCCAGGCCGCCGAGGATGGCGGCGAGGCCCGCGAAGGTCAGCGCGGTGGCGGGGAAGCCGGGCACATCCACGATCTCCAGGCCGGTGAGCACGGGCTTGCCCTGATTCTGAATGGTATAGATCACGGTGAAGATGAAGCCGGCGATGCTTTCCAAAATGTAGTAGCCGAGCGCCAGCTTGGTCAGCGTGCGCAGGTGGGAGGGCAGGTCGGTGCCGCCCATGCGCATGAGCGCGATGATGCAGGCGAGAAAGCCGCCGAGCGTGACCAGCATGCCCGGCGCGCTGAGCGCGCGGTGGGTGAGCGCAAAAATGAGCCCGGTCAGTACCGCACCGAGCAGGAGCAGGCCGAAGACGAAGAGGTGCAGCCCGGCGTGGGCGCGGCGCACGGGCTGGCCGGCGAGCGTGGAGCGGGCGCCGATCCACGGCGCGGCGGCGTACTCCTCGGGCGTGGCCGCGCCCTGCGCCGCGGCGATGAGCGGGCGGATGCGGGCCAGGACTTTGCGCGCGACGCCGAGCCGCCCGAGGCTGAAGAGCGGCTCGCACTGCACCGCGGTGCGGACATGCACGCGGCAGGTCGGGCCGCGCAGGGTGTTGATGAGGATGAGCAAAAGCCAGAACGCCAGGACCACGCTCGCGGCGATGAGCTGCCCGCCGTTGTCTCCGGCGAAGCTCCACGCGGCGCCCTTTTTTTGCTCCGCAATAAACCACGCGAACAGCGGCCCCGCGGTCAGCAGCGCGAGGCCGAGCAGCACCCAGTTCCAAATCTGCCGCTGCGCCGTGCGGCGGACGATGAAGGCCTCGATGTCGCGGAAATAAAACCGCCGGTATTCCTCCGACGCGACGGTGAAATCCACCGAGAGCAGATGATCCGCCGCGAGCCACAGCCGGCAGCGCGTGGCGCTCACGGCGAAGGTGGACTTGCGCAGGCCGCGGCCGGGGAGCTTGGTGTAGGGGTTCGGTGGGCGGGCCATGCGTCAGCGGGTGCGGTCGGAGGCGTGGGCGATGGTGTAAAACATCGCCACCCAGCCGACGATTTGCAGCAGCGCGATGGTGATGGCCAGGCCCGCGCGCCATTTCGAGCGCCGCACCACGCTCAGCGGCGCGTTCCAATAACGCACCGCAATGTAGAGCGCGATGGGTGCGGTGATGATGGTGAGCCAGATGATGATCATCGGGTAAAGCGCCAGCGCCAGCGCCATGCTGTCGTAAAGCGTGCGACGGTTTTCGAGCTGCTTAAACTGCCCCTTTTTCTTCCCCGACTCGAGGCAGCCGGGGCAGAGGTGCCGCCCGTTCATCTCCACGTCGCACACCGCGCAGAGGAAGCGCCCGCAGCTTTCGCAGGGCACCACCGCCTTTTTCGCCGGGTGGTAAAAGCAGCCCGCCTCGCCGTCCACCAGCACCGCCTCACCGGCGGAGCCCGGCCCCGGCGGACACAGCGCCGCGGGAAAAATCTCGACTTCCTCGACCGCGCCGCAGCCGGGGCAGCGGCCCGGCTCCGGCGCGTTGTAGAGCGCGGGAGGCAGGGCGGCTTCGCACTTTGTGCAGGCGATGAGCCGGGGCGTCATCCGGTTACCGCTTCCTCACCACGCGGGTGTCGCAGATGCGGTCGTGCAGCGCGCGCTTTTCCTCGTCGAAGCCAGCCATGATGTAGCCGATGAGCAGGGTCAGGGCGCTCAGCCATTCGGCAAAAAACCGGCCCGTGGCGCGGCCATAGGTCATCGGTGAACCATCCGCGCAAATGACCTGGATTTTGCACGCCATCTTGCCCGGCGTGGCCCCGGATTTGCCGGTGAAATAAATCACGTAGGCCGCGTTGATTATCAGGCCAACGCCAGCAACCGCCCAAATTTCCCTTGGCGTTTGCTGCTGCACGCCGGTGATCATTATGAGAATGCGTTGGAAAATGTTTAGAATGATGGCGTCCACGACTTTCGCGCAGAAGCGGATCCAAAAACCCGCGTACTCCCGCGCGCCCACGACCGCCGCGCCTTCCTTCACCTTTTGGAAAAAGAGCGGTTTGCACTCCGCGCAGATGCTGCTGCCTTCGTACGAGATCATCTCGTCCGCGGGGAAAAACCGTCCGCACTGGCTGCACGCCTTCGTCCCCGCACCGGCCACGGAAACCGCCGGGCGGACGGCTGGCGCTGCCGCCGCGACGGGCGCAACACCGCCGGGGAAAACGCTGGCGTAAGCCGTCCACTCCGCCATGCCCTCGCGCCAGACGAGCGTGTCGGGACGGATGGTGCCCGCGCTGACGAGGCCTTGAAAGTCGGCGTCCTCCAGCGGGCCGCGGCGTTCGTTATTTTCGGAATAGTACCAGCTCATAATGGGATAGGTTTTCGGGTTGGGTGCGAAGCGCGCGACGGTGCGAAATGCCCCGGCGAAAGCAAAGCTTTTCCCGCGCCAGCGGAAACTTCCCCCGCGGCAAAACGCGTTTGCGCCTCCCCCACCCCGCGCCTACCGTCCGCGCTCCTATGACCGACCCCGCTTCGCTGCCCGATGCCCACGGCCACTTCGGCCCGTACGGCGGCATGTTTGTGCCCGAAACGCTGATGACTGCGCTCAACGAGCTCACCGCCGAATACCTCGCCGCGCGCGACGACGCGGGCTTTCAAAAGGAACTCGCGTGGCTGCTCCACGAATACGCCGGACGACCCACGCCGCTCTATTTCGCCGAGCGGCTGACGCGTGAATTAGGCGGGGCTAAGATTTATTTGAAGCGCGAAGATTTGCTCCACACCGGCGCGCACAAGATCAACAACGCCCTCGGCCAGATCCTCCTCGCGCAGCGCATGGGGAAAAAGCGCATCATCGCCGAGACCGGCGCGGGCCAGCACGGCGTCGCCACCGCCACGGTCTGCGCGCGCGCGGGCTTGGAATGCGTGATCTATATGGGCGCGGTCGATATGGAGCGGCAGGCGCTCAATGTCGCGCGGATGAAATTTCTCGGCGCGAAAGTCGTCGCCGTCACTGCCGGCCAAGCCACGCTGAAGGAGGCGATCAACGAAGCGATGCGCGACTGGGTGACGAATGTCCGCTCGACGCATTACATCCTCGGCAGCGCCCTCGGCTCGCATCCGTACCCGATGATGGTGCGCGATTTTCACCGCGTCATCGGCGACGAAGCGCGCCGCCAAATCCTCGAACGCGAAAACCGCCTGCCCGATTTGCTCGTCGCCTGCGTCGGCGGCGGCAGCAACGCCATCGGCCTGTTCTGGCCCTTCTTGCAAGACGCCGCGGTCAAGATGGTCGGCGTCGAAGCGGGGGGTCGCGGCATCCGCGACGGCGACCACGCCGCGCGTTTCCAAGGCGGCAAACTCGGCGTCCTCCAAGGCACCAAGACCTTTCTCCTCGCCGACGACGACGGCCAAATTCAGCTCACCCACTCGGTCAGCGCCGGGCTCGACTACGCCGCCATCGGCCCCGAGCACGCCTACCTCCGCGACCAGGGTCGCGTCGCCTACGACTTCGCCACCGACGCCGAAGCGCTCGACGCCTTCCAGCGCCTTAGCCGCACCGAAGGCATCATCCCCGCCCTCGAAAGCGCCCACGCCATCGCCCACGTTTTGAAAGTCGCGCCGCAGATGAAGCCGACCGAAATCCTCATCGCGAACCTCTCCGGACGCGGCGACAAAGACGTGGCGCAGGCTGC
>JANXWQ010000483.1 GCA_025351065.1 Chthoniobacter sp.
CCACGCGCCCATCGAGCACCGCCGCGCATTTGCGATCCGAGCCGCCGAGATCAAAACCAATGCGGCAGCCGTCGAGATGCCGCCCGAGCGGGATGGAAATTTCTCTCGCCGCCGGCATTTCCGCGAGTTCGCGCGATTCCACGAGCATCTCGCGCCCGTAAATTTTCGCGCCCATGAAATCGTGATCGAAAGCGCGCTCGCCGCCCGGCGCGTAGATGCCGCGCACCATTTCTGCAATCGCCCGGTCGCCGCCAATCAACACTCGCCAGCCGCCGCGCGACCACAGCAGGAACTTCACGAGCCGCTCCACGTATTTGCGATTCAGCGCGGCGTTTTCTCCCGCGTGTGGCAGCACCCGCGTGTCGAACCGCGAAATCGTCCCGTCCGTCCGTTCCAGCGCGATGGCCAGCGGATGCGCGCCGGAGTCGCCCGCGCAACGCTCGCGGTAGGCGCGATTCCAAAGCTCGGCGGGGATGAAACCGGGATCAAACGGCGGTGTGAGCAGCGGACGGACGTGCATAGGGCGCAAAGCAGTAATGTTATCTTTTTGACTCCACCAGACTTTTTCGATGATCGCGATTTTCGGCCATCCTCGCGTCGTCGCGGGATTGACCGCGCGCCCGTGCCTCCCGCAATCTCGTTGCCACTGCATGAACACCACGCGCCCAGCCATCGGCATTGATTTCGGCGGCACCTCGATCAAATCCGCGGTCGTCCACGACGGGCGGCTGCTCGCGCACGGCGAGCCCATCGACACCGAGCACTTTCCCAACAAGAACGCCCTGCTCGACGAAATCCTGCGCGTCATCGCGGCCCTGCGCGCGCAGCATCCCGAGGTCGCCGCGATCGGCGTGGGGCTGCCGGGTTTTGTCGATAGCGTGAACGGCATCGTCCACGAACTCACCAACGTCACCGGCTGGGACGAGGTGCCGCTGCGCGCGATCCTCACCGAGCGCACCGGCCTCGCCGCGATCATCGAAAACGACGCCAAGGCGATGGCTTACGGCGAGTGGAAATACGGCGCGGCGCAAAATGGCCGCAACGTCATCTGCATCACGCTCGGCACCGGCGTCGGCGGCGGGCTGATTCTCGACGGGCGGCTCTACCGCGGCGCGCAGCTCGCGGCGGGTGAAATCGGTCACGCCAGCATTGATTACCGCGGCGTGCCGGGGCCGTACGGCGACCGCGGCGGGCTCGAGGAATACGTCGGCAACCACCAAATCGCCCAGCGCGCCGCCGAGATGTACCGCGACGCCGGGCACGACGTGCCGGTGGAAAAATGCACCCCGCGCGATCTCGAAATCGCGGCCCGTGACGGCGACCCCGTCGCCCTCGCCATGTGGGACCGCGTCGGGGCCGAGATCGGCTGCGCGCTGGTGAACGCGATTTGGATTTTGAACCCCGACGCCATCGTCATCGGCGGCGGCGTGGCCAAGGCGGGCGACCTGCTTTTCGAGCCCATCCGCCGCATCGTGGAAAAGCGCACCGACCCGCTCTTTCACGAAAATCTCCGCATCGTCCCCGCCGCGCTCGGCAACGAGGCCGGCATGATCGGCTGCGCCACCCTCGCGGCGGAAGCGGCGGGGCAGGGTTGATGGCCCGCTGCTGCGCGGCCTGTAGGGGAAGCTGTCAGCTTCCCCTACAGGCGCGCAGCAGCGAGTGCAGGCGGGTGAAAGATGCCTCGGGGAAACCCATCGCGCGCTTGAGCTGGTAGTCGCGTTCGAGGGCGTTCGGGTGGCGCTCCCAGCGCCGGTAGGTGGGCCAGTCGATGAAGCCGCGCAGCCACGACCATACGCCCATGATCGGCACGGGAAAATCGCTGCCGTAAATCATGCGCGACGCGAGCGGCTCGCGCACCGCCGCCCGCGTATGCTCGCCGCGCATCGGGAGATTGAAGGCGCTGTTGTCGCCGTAGAGATTGGGAAAGCGCGCGGTCATTTCCGCGAACGCGGGGAAATAATCCGGGTCGCGCAGGCCGCTGCGCGTGGCGCAGTGCGCGGCGATGACGGTGACGCCGCACTCCAGCGGCAGGGTGAGCCCGCGCGGATCGGCGTATTCTGGGCGGATGACGGGGACGGTGTTTTCGCCGCCGGTGTGGGCGAGCAGCGGGAGTCCGGCGGCGGCCATCTTTTTCCAAAACGGAGCGTAGCGCGGGTTGTTGCAATCGACGTTGTGGCAGTTGGGCAGGAGCTTGAGCATGACCGCGCCGGCGGCGAGGCAGCGGTCGAGTTCGTCGAGCGCATCGGGGCGCGCGGGGTGGATCGAGACGGCGGGGAGAAACTCCGGGTGCTGCCGCGCGAGCGCGAGGACGTAGTCGTTCGGCACATGGAAAGAGCCTGCGCCTGGCATCAGCTCGCCGCGTTCATCATAGACCTGCTCCTGCGCGAGGATGACCGCCGAGCCGAGCGACGACCCGATGACGAGCGCAAGCAGACGCTCGACGTAGATTTCATCGAAGTCCGCCTGCGTGATGTCGCGCGGCAGGCCGAGGTGCCGCAGCATGAAGCCCGCGAGCCAGCGGTGGCGTCCGCGCAGCCGCAGCCAGCAGCCGCTGCCGCGCGCGCCGTTGCCGACGATGTGGACGTGAGCGTCG
>JANXWQ010000488.1 GCA_025351065.1 Chthoniobacter sp.
ACCGCGAAGCCCTGGAAGAACCGCTCATAGACGATGTTCAGGAACTTCTGCTTTTCGGTGAAGTCGGTGAAGGTCTCGGCGGCGGTCTCGATGGCCCTGTAGAAGGGGTCGAGCGCCTTGAGGAAGTCGTCGCGGCTGAAATGTTTCGCCGTGAGGGTGGCGATGACTTTCTCGATGTCGGCGGCGATGACGTTGCGCTGGCGAAAGTCCTCGATGTCGAAAATCTTGCGCAGGATGCGCTCGGTGAGGAGGTGCTGGACGAGCATTTCCTCGACGGCGAGTTCGGAGAGGTTGGGATTGAGCGAGCCGCGGCAGACGGTGACGAACGCCGTGAACGCGGCGGCGTATTTTGGGTTCTCCTTGCGCGCTTTTTTGAGGATGGCGGCGAGGGCTTTGCCGAGCTGGGGGATGATGTCCTTGAAATGCGTAACCGCCGCTTCCCACTCGGCGATGGCCTGCGGGGCGAACTCCAGGAAGCGCCCGAGAATGGCGAGGAGCGTCTCCGGTGTGTTGAGCGGCTGGTCGTCCACCTTTTCGCCATGCTGGTAGAGCACGGCGCGGCGCGGCTCCCAGAAAAGGATGTTGGTCAGCGGGTAGCCCTTGTCGATCTTGGCGCGGATTTCCTTGTTGAGATCGTCGCTGGAATCCTTGGCCTCCCAATGGCCGTGATGGAGGCGGAAGACATCCATGAGTGTGCCGTCTGGCGCGATGCGTTTGCCGCCTTTCGCCCGCATGGAATGCTCGGGGACGAGCTTCCAGCCAAAGGGCTTTGCCGCGGTTTCAAGGAGCGTTGCGAAGGCGGTCTTTACCGCCAGCTCGTGTTCGGTGCCGAGGGTCTTGAAGGCGGTCAGTGATTCGTAGTAGGTGGCGACGGCTTTGTGACTGGGGCGGAGAGTCAGGCTCGGCATGCTGCAGGCGGTTGTAGTCGGATGCGTGGCGGTGTAGCAATGCTCGCCTGGAAACTACGTGCGCGGAAAAATGTTCTGCCCCTGCTACTTCTCTACGCTGTTGATTTCCAGATACGTCGGCGTGCGGTCGGCGGACTGGCCGCGGCCGACCCATTCGATGCGCATTTCCTTCAAAATCCACAGCCCCTCGTCGGTCTTCTGGCCGGAGATGACCTTGAAACGGCGGACGAATTTTCCGGCGGGGTTGTAAGCCTCGGCCTGCATCAGCGCACCGCTGTTTTTGGCGATCCAAAGTTTCACGCTGCCGTATTGCGAATCGTTGGCGGCGGCGGGCTCCACGCGGACGATCCAGCATTTTTGCAAGACCATCGTCTGCTCGCCATCGACGGTCGCTTTCGGCCAGTAGAGAAAGCGGAGCGACAAATCCTCGTAGCTCAAATCGGTGTCGCGCACGCGGGTGTCGAAACGCGCGGGCGTGATTTTTTCCGTGCCGCCTTTGGTGATTTCCTCGAGACGCGAATCGCGCTCGCCGAGGCGGAGCTGGAGGGTGAGCGGCGGGGCTTCAAATTCGTAGCGCACCACGCCCGCGGCCATCGAGAGGCGAAAGGGCACGGTCTTGCCCGCGTTGCGCAGTTCACCGCGGAGCGCGCGGTTTTGCATGGCCTGCGCGACGCGCACGGTTTTCAAAATCGCGTGCGCGTCCGGCGTTTCGTCGGCGGCTGCGAAGCCGCTCAGGCCCAGGATTCCGAGCGCGAGCAATCGTGACTTTACTTGAAAAAGCTGACCCATACGCTCGCGACCCTCAGCGTTTTCCGCATGGATCAAAAGCTCCTTTTTCTCATCAACCGCGAGTGGACTAACGCGACGCTCGACCGCGGCATGGCGCTGATGTCGAGCCTGCCGGCGTGGCTGCCGCTGCTCATCGTCGCGGGCGCGCTGACGCTATGGCGCGGCGGATTTCGGGCGCGGGCGTGCATCGTCACGGCGGGGCTGATCATGGGGCTGAGCGACGGGGTGATTTCGCGCAATTTGAAGATCGCGGTGGATCGCCCGCGCCCGCATCAGGTGCTCGACGGCGTGCGCGTGGTCGATCTCGCGAAAGCTACGCCGCGCCTGCTCGCGCTGACGAAACCGGCGAGCGTGAAAATGTCCGAGGCCGCGGATGATTTGGAAAAAATCGAGGGCCGCTCCTTCCCCTCCTCGCACACCATGAACATGACCGCCGCGGCGCTCGTCATCGCGTGCTTCTACCGGCGGCGCGGCTGGCTGGCCTTCATCCCGGCGCTGCTGGTGAGTTATTCGCGCGTCTATGTCGGCGCGCACTGGCCGAGCGATGTGATCACTTCCATCGCACTCGCGTTCGGCACCACGCTGCTTCTGCTGGCGGTTTGTGAAATGGTGTGGCGCTCGCAGGCGGCGCGCTTTTTCCCGCAGCTCCATGCCGCGCATCCGAGCCTTTTCGCGGCATGAGCGCGCGCCGTTTTCTCGTTCTTTTTCTCAGCGCGCTCACGGTGCTGCGGCTCATCTACTGCGCGCAGCTCGAGCTGTCGCCGGACGAGGCCTACTACTTCCAGTGGAGCGAGCATCTTGCGCCGAGCTATTTCAGCAAAGGCCCCGGCATCGCGCTCGCGATGTGGCTGAGCACGCACCTTTTCGGCGTGAGCGAGTTTGGCGTGCGCGTGTTCAGTCCGTTGCTCGCGCTCGGCACCAGCCTGTTGCTCGCCGCGCTGGCGCGACGCCTTTACAGCGAGCCCGCCGCCGTCTGGACCGTGCTGCTCATCAACTGCACGCCCATCTTCAATGCCGGCTCGCTCGTGATGACGATTGATCCGCTCTCGATTTTCTTCTGGGCCGCCGCGCTCTACACCTTCTGGCTCGCGCTGGAGAAAAGCCCCGCGTTCTTCGCGTGGTGGCCGCTCACCGGCGCGCTTATCGGCTGCGGCTTCCTCGCGAAATACACCAACGCGATGCAGCTCCTCTCGATCGTTTTGCTGCTTGCGCTCACGCCGAAATATCGCGCCGAACTGCGCCGCCCCGGCTTCGCCGCGCTGCTCGCCACCTTCGCACTTTTCACCATCCCCGTCCTCGTCTGGAACGCGCAGCACGACTGGATCACCCTCCGCCACCTCGGCGAGCGCGGCGGCCTGAGCGACGGCCCGCGCTTCCGCCCCGGCGAATTCTTCATCTACCTCGGCCTCCACTTCGGCGTCTATTCGCCGCTCATTTTCGGCGCGATGTGCGTGGCCCTTCCGTGGTCGTGGAAAAAGGCGCGCGTGCATTTCAAGCCGCGCTTCCTCCTCGCCTTCACGCTCCCGCTTTTCGCGCTCTACTTCACCCTCGCCCTCAAGCGCGCCGGCGAGCCGAACTGGACCGCGCCCGCCGCCATCAGCCTCGCCATCCTCACCGTCGCGTGCTGGCAGGAGCGGGCGGCTGCAGGGGCAGCGGCCAGCTTCCCCCGTCCCTCGCCGCCCGCCGCGGGAACCGGACCGGTTCCCCTACAGCCCGCCGCGTCTGGCGGAAAATGGGCGCACACTTTCGCCATCGTCGCGCTCGCGTTTGGCGGCGCGATGAGTGTGCTCACCGTCGATGCCGAAATGCTCCGCCGCGCCGGCATCCCGCTGTCCTACGATCTCGACCCCAGCGCCCGCATCCGCGGCTGGCGCACTGCCGCGGAAGCCGTCGAAACGCTCCGCCAGAAGTTCGAGGCCGAGCACGGCCAGCCCGTCTTTCTCATCGCCAACAAATACGGCACCGCCGCCGGTCTCGCGTTCTACTTGCAGGACAAACGCCGCGAAGCCCCCGGCCATCCGCCCGTCTATTGCCCGATGTCCGCCGTGCCCGAAAACCAGTTCTATTTCTGGCCCCGCTACGACGCCCTCGTCAGCTACGCCGACCAGGCCCGCGATCTTTTGCCCGCGCTCGATTCCGCGCCCCGACTCGCCCTCACGTCCGCCCTTTCTACGCTCGAAACACCCGGCACACCCGAGCAGGAAACCGAGCGCCGCCGCCAATTCCTCATCGCCCTCAAAGCCGCCGCCCCGCAGCTCCCCATCGACGAAAACTTCACGGAGTCGATGGGCTACAGCCCCTTCCTCGGCCGCACCGCGCTCTACATCACCGACCGCGGCGAGGAGCGCCCCGCGGCCAGCCTCCTCCGCGAATTCGCCCGCTCGGAAATGATCGCCTGCATCGACTTCACCCGCCGCGGCCTCCCCCTTCGCCAGCTCCGCGTCTTCGCCTGCTACGACTACCGCCAGCCCGAACTTTAAGCACCCCCGAACCCGCCACGGGCACACCCATGATTTTAAGCAGGAAACCAGGAAACCAGGAAGGGTCACGCAGCCCAGGCCCGGCTTCCTTGCTGGATGTTTTCCTGCTTCAATGTGCGGAGGATTTTTCCGCAATCTGCTAGGCCGCGCTTTCCGCTTTCCAC
>JANXWQ010000550.1 GCA_025351065.1 Chthoniobacter sp.
CATCGAGGTTCACCGAGCCGCCGGGAGTTTCAAATCCGCCGTGCCAATCCATCAACTGAACAGCCATAGGTGCACTCGGCGGCGCAGGCATGTGAGTTCCCCATGCTTTCATCGGCGGTTGGCTCACCTTTGCTTCCCGATACTTCGCCGCCATGTTCAGCATGCGATTGAGCAAGTTGCCGAGGCTGTTGGCGAGGTCGGTGTTATAGCGGACAACTAAGCGGCTTTCGTCGAAGTCGGCGTCTTTGCCGGTGGCGATGTCGCTCATCAAATAATAACGCAGCGCCTCGGGGCCGTATTTGTCGGCGAGGGCGTCGGGATCGGCGACGTTACCTAGGCTCTTGCTCATTTTGGCGCCGCCGATGTTCCACCAGCCGTGGACGAGCAGCGTGGGCATCTCGGCATCGGCGAAGCCGAGCGCCTTCAACATGACGGGCCAATAGACGCCGTGCGCGGGGATGAGGATATCTTTGCCGATGACATGCAGCGGTGGCCACCAATCTTTGAAAGACAAAGCACCGGATGTGTTTTCATTCTCACCGGGACGCCCGGTGCGTTCGCCAAAGTTCGGGTCGTGGCCGGGGACGAAGCTGATGTAATTCACGAGCGCGTCGAACCAGACGTAGGTGACGAAGCCCGCGCCGAAACTTTCCGGGAACGGAATGCCCCACTTCAGCCGCGACGCGGGGCGCGAGATGCAGAGGTCGCCCTCGATTTTTTCCACGGAATTGCGGAGTTCGGCGACGCGGAAATCGGGGACGACGAACGGATTGCCGTCCCGGCTGCGCTGGTCGATGAAGTCGAGCAGCCACGGCTGGTGCTCCTTCAGCCGGAAGTAGAAATTCTCCTCTTCGCGCTCCTCGACCGGCTGCCACACGGGGCCGAACTCGCCGTCGGCACCGCGCTCTTTGTCCGTGAGGAACTGCTCCTGCCGCACGGAATACCAGCCGCGCTCGGTCTTTTTGTAGAGCCAGCGGCTCGCGCCGGTCGCGGGATCCTGGTCGTCCCAGAGTTTCTGCAAATTGGCGCGCACGCATTCCTGGTGCAGCGGGTCGGTGGTGGCGGCCCAGCGGTCGTAGCGGACACCGAGCTTTTCCCAGAGTGCTAAAAATTTAGCAGTGATGCCATCGACGAACTGCTGGGGCGGGACGCCCTGCTTTTCCGCGGACTGCTGGACTTTCTGCCCGTGCTGATCGACGCCGGTGAGGTAGAAAACGTCCTCGCCTTTTAGGCGGTGGTAGCGGGCGAGGACATCGGCCAGCACTTTCTCGTAGGCGTGCCCGCTGTGCGGCGCGCCGTTGGTGTAGTCGATGGCGGTGCTGATGAAGAAGGGTTTGGACATGGAAGGCGGGTTCAGTCGAAGCGCGGCGGCCCGCGGTGGGCGTGCCAGAAGTGGAGGATTTCCACACGGGCGAGGGCGCTGTCGATTTGGTAAAGGATGCGGTAGGTGCCGAAAACGAGAAGTTCCTGGACGCCTGCGAAGTCGCAGTCCCGTGCCGTCCGTCCGCGGCACGCGTTGGCAGTATCGCCGAGGTCGCGCAGCGCGGCGGTGTGCAGATCGTCGAAGTATTTTTGCCCGCGCCAAGCCTCCCCGCGCTCTGTCCAGTAGGTGTCGATTTCGTCGAGGTCGCTCCAGGCGCGCTCGGTCAGGACGACTTCGAATCGCGCTTCGCCCATTTTTCTTTCATCCGTCGATCCGCTTCCTCCCAAGTGAGCACGCGACCGGCCGCGAGGTCGCGTTTGGCCTCGTCAATGGCGCGGTTAAGCTGCGCGCGTTGGTAAAAATCGAGGAGCGTCGGCGAATCATCGGGCATTTCGTCAACCCACTGATGGATAGTTTCTTTCACGGACATGGCGCGGAAGGTAGCATGCGGGCGGCGGAGCGGACAGGGCTAAACTCACGCGGGCTTTTTGATCTTGCCGCCCCAGCCGAGGATCTTCGCTTTCGCGCCGGCTGCCTCGGCTTCGGGGATCAGGCCGGCGCGGACGTAGAAAAGGGAGAGGCTGGACCAGGCGAGCTGGTCGTTGGGGCGCAACTCGACGGTGCGGAGGCCGGCGGCGATGGCTTCGGGGTAGCAGCCCGTTTTCATCAGCCCCATGCCGAGCGCGTGCCAGGCGTCGAAGAACTCCGGGGCCAGCTCGGTGCAGCGGGCGTATTTGGCGACGGCACTGTCGAGTTCGCCGAGCGCGAGGTCGCCGTTGGCGTCGTCGAAAAGCTCCTCGGCCTCGGGCGGCACGTCCATTTTTTCGCGGGAAAAAGCTGCGCAGCTCAGCCCCGGCGCGGCTCCATGATGTGGGCCTCGGCGCGGCGGAGTTTCAGCCACTCGGAGAAAAGCATGGCGCGGTTGGAGCCGGCCATGCTGTCGGCGATCGTGGCCTGGTCAGCGGCAAATTTCGTGTCGTCGGCGGGCACATGTTTGTCGAGATGGACGAGGACGCTGCCGGCCTCCGTGGGGGTGAAGGGGCTGAGGTCGCCGTCCTTGAGGTCGCCCGCGACCTGCATCACCTCGCGGGCGTCAGGGAGCGTGGTGTTGGGTTCGGCGGGCGAAAAAGCGGGCACGGTTTCGGCGGTCGCGCCGGCGGCGGTGGCGGCTTCGGCGAAGGTTTTGCCCGCCTTGAGTTCGGCCGCGATTTTGGCGCGGAGTTCGTTGCCTTTGATGGTCATCGCCTCCTGCGCGCGGTCGCGCTTGAGCTGCTCCACGAGCTGCGGCTTGGCCTCGTCAAAGGTCAGCGGGCGGGCGGGGGTGATGCCGGTGAGCTGGAGCACGTAGTAGCCGCGGTCGGTGGTGAGCACGTCGCTGGTGGGGTCTTTGGTGGTCAGTTTGAAAGCGGCGGCGGCCACCGCGGGCGCGACGGCGAGCGACGGCGCGGGCGAATTCCGGCTAAATTCCGGCGTTTCCTCGATGGTGACGCCGGCCTTCGCCGCGGCTTCGTCAAACTTCGCGTCCTTCTCCGTCACCGCGACGGAAAAATCCTCCGCGGCCTTGCCCAGCTTGCCCAGCGCCTCGGCGCGGGCTTTGGGTTCGAGCGGCTTGTCCTTGTCGGCGGGCGGGAGGATGAAAGCCGCGACTTTCACCTTGCGCAGCTCGTCGGATTTGAGCTTCGCGGTGCGCTCCTCGAACATCTTTTTCACCTCCTCCTCCGGCGCGGTGGCGGTGGCGAGAAAGTCGTCGAGTTTCAGCCGCACCACGGACGCCTCGGTCTTGCGGTAATGCTCATCGTAGGCGGCGCGCACCTCGGCGGGTGCGGGCGCGGTGGTCGCGCCGAGCAGGGCGAGCACTTTGCGCAGCTTGATCTGGTCGGCCACGAGTTCCTCGAAGCCGTCCGTGCTCATGCCGCGGGGCGAGAGGAAATTGGCGACGAACATATTGAACCGCCCCGAGTCGAACGCGCCGCCGCTTTCCTGGTTTTGAAAAGCGGGCATCTGCTTGACCGCCTCATCGCGTTCGGCCGGCGTGGCGGTGAGGCCGAGGCGCTCGGCCTCATGGCGCAGGATGAGCAGATTCCAGCGGAAGTCGGTGGTGTACTTTTCCGGGAGCTCGCGGTACATGCCGAGCATCTCTTCGGGGATGGGCAAATCGCAGAGTGCCTTCACGAGGTCGTTCATCTGCAGGACGCGGCTCAGCTCGTAGTCGTGGTTCGCGCGGATGAGCTGGAGTTGGGTGACGCTGCGCCCGTACATCTGACCCGCAGTTTCGCCGCTGCCTTTTTCCATGAAGCGCCCGCCGTTAAAAAAAAGCACAAAGCTGATGATGATGAAGACCGTGAGGGCGATCAGCAGGGGCTGCTGGTAGCGGCGAATAATGTGATTCATTGGATGGGAAGTTTCGGGGTTGCGTTCGCCGGTGGCGCTCACTAGCTTGCCGCCTGCCGAGCCGATGAAGCTACGTTTTTCCTCCCATTTGCAGCAACTCCTTTCTGCCGCCGCCTGCGCTTTCCTGCTGGCGGACGCGGCGCGGGCGCAGTCCGATGCGATCCTCATCATGCAGGACAATTCGCAGCGGCCCACGAAGGTCTATGGCATGACGCCCACGGGCACGTCGCTCGAGATCGGCACGCCCGACGGCACGGGCCGGCTCGGCCTCCAAGTCGCGCAAATCAAGGAAGTGCGCATGGCGCCGCCCGCGGAAATGGGGCAGGCGCTGGCGGCCTATTACGCCAAGGATTATGCGAAGGCGCTGCCGCTGTTCAAAAGCGTGGCGGACAAATTCCGCGGCATGCCCGCGGCATGGGCGCAGCAGGCTTCCGGGATGCTCGTGGACATCGACCTCGCGCTGAATGACGCGGCGAAGGCGGACGCGGATTACGCGGCTTTCGCCAAAGCGTATCCGGTCGGCGGGGGCGCGCAGGCGGATGTGCTCGCGGCGCGCATCGCGGCGTCGAAAAAGAATTTCGACGTGGCGAAGCAAAAGCTCGCGCCGATCACCGAGGCGGCGCTCAAGGAAAAGACCATCGCGCCGGCCAACGCGCTCGCCTTCAGCCAGGCCTTCCTCGTCAGCGGGCAGGTGAAGGAATCCGAGGGCAATCTCGCCGGGGCGCTCGAAGATTATTTGCGCACCGTCACGCTTTTCTATCATGATCGCGCGGCGGTGACGGTCGCGCAGGAGCGGGCCGACGCGCTCCGTAAACAGCATCCCGAAATCGCCATTCCCTGAACCCTTTTTCCAAACCAACCCAATGATCCCGACCAAACTCCGCCGTCATCTCCCGCTCATCATTTTCCTCGCCGTCCTTGCCCTCGGCTACGCTACCGGTTACGCGCAAGACGAGGCGGCTGCGCCGGAGCACAAGCCGGAAAACATTTTCCAGACGATCAAGAATGGCGGCGTGCTCATCATGCTCATCTGGTTTTGCATCGTCGGCACTTCAGTGACGATGGTGACGCTCATCATCCAAAACGCGATGTCCCTGCGGAAGGACAAGCTGGCTCCGCCGCCGCTCATCCAGGCGCTCCAGCAGACCATCGGCGCGGGCAACTACCAGGAAGCGTGGGCCACTTGCGCGGCCAACAAGAACTACCTCGCCAACGTGCTTAAGGCCGGCCTTTCGCGGCTCGGCCGCGGCAAGGAAGCGGTCGAGGACGCCGTGGCCGAACACGGCCTGCGCGAAGCCACCGCACTGCGCACGCGCAACAGCTACCTCTCGGTCATCGGCGTGGTCAGTCCCATGATCGGTCTGCTCGGCACGGTCATCGGCATGATGGGGGCCTTTGCCGTGCTCGGCAGCAGCGGCATGAAAGACCCCGGCGCGCTCGCGGGAAAAATCGGCGAAGTGCTGCTCGCCACGGCGAGCGGTCTGTTCATCGCCATCCCGGCGTTCGTGTCCTACTACATCTTCCGCAACGTCTCGCAGATGTGCATCGTTCACGCGGACGACATCGTGAACACGCTCATCATGGACATCCCTTACGACGAACTCGCGGGCGTCCAGATCGGCGAAAATTTCGACGCCGGTGCGCCGATGCCCGGCTACGGTTTCGGCGGCGGTGCGCGCAAAGTCTCGATGGCGCTGACCACCGCCTGCCCCGTGTGCAACGGCGCGGTCACGCCCGGCGTGAACCCCTGCCCGCACTGCGCCGCCACGCTCGACTGGTCGGCCTAGTCTTTCTCCCGCCGCATGGCCCACCACGCCTCCCATTCCAAAGACGCGAAAAAGCAGACGCGTCTCGTCCCCGAGGAGGATCCGGAGTTTCAGATCGCGCCAATGATCGACATCCTGCTCGTGCTGCTCGTCTTCTTCATGTCGATCAGCACGTCGGAGGTTTTGCAGGTCAGCCAGGGCGTGGTTTTGGCGGTGGCAAAGGATGCAAAAAAAAGGGAAAAGCCAAAGGGCGAGGTCATTGTCAACGTGCTGTGGAATGCGATCAACAACGCCGGCCTGATCGAAGTTTCCGAAGCGAAATACGACCGTGCCGATCAGATCGCGGGCCTGCTCGCTACCGCCGTCCAGCAGAATCCCGAGACCCGCGTGGTCATCCGCGCGGATCGCAATGTGCGCTACGAATACCTGCGCTCGATCATGGTCGCCGCGGGCAAGGCGGGCGTGGGCAAAGTTACTTTTTCCGTCGTCGATAAGGACGACAAAGCCCCGGCTGAGCCCGCTCCCTAGCCACCACCGGCCATGACTTTCCAACCCTCAACTCATTTCTAAAATATGGGCGGCTCCGTAAGTTCTGAAGATGGCGACATGGGCTTTCAAATCGCCCCGATGGTCGATGTCGTGTTTGTGCTCATGCTCTTTTTCATGGCCAGCGCCGGCCAGCAGGTGAACGAGAAAGAACTGAACATCGCGCTGCCCAGCGGCGCGCCCGCCACGCCCGGCTCGACGACAAAAACGCCCATCCTCATCGACATCTCCGCCGAGGGGCAGGTGACGATGAACAACCAGGCCTTCGGCACCCCGGCGGACAAAAAACTCGATTCCCTGCGCGACTGGCTGAAGAACGCCATCCAGCAGTTTGGCGGCGAAGACCCTGTCATCATCCGCCCGAATCCCGAGACCCGCCACGAGCGCATCATCGATGTGCTCAACGCGGCTTCGGCAGCCGAGGTGAAGAATCTTTCGTTCAGCTAAACCCCGCGGGATTTTACCCGCCACCCACAACCAACCATGTCCTCCTCCCCCGCCACCCACGACGACGACATCGGTTTCCAAATCGCGCCGATGGTCGATGTCGTATTCGTGCTCATGCTTTTTTTCATGGCCTGCGCGGGCTGGCAGAAAAACGAACGCGAACTCAACGCCAACCTCCCCGGCACCGGTGCGGGCGGTCGCACTTCCATCGTCATCGAAATCGCCGCCGACGGCCGCGTGCTGCTGAACGACCAGCCGCTCGGCGAATCCAGCGACCGCCAGCTCACGCGCCTGCGCGCGTGGATGAAGGACGCTCGCGCACGCTTCGGCACCGACGACCCGGTCATCATCCGCCCCGCCGCCGCCACCCGCCACGAGCGCCTCATGGACGTGCTCAACGCGACCAGGGCCGCGGGCGTCGCGACGGTTTCGTTTTCGTAGCGCGCGGGTTTCCCCGCTGGCGATGACGTGGGCCGGCGGCCTGCGAGACCGAGTTGCGGTGCGGCTTACTTTTTCCCGATGAGCGGGCTCAGCTCGGCGGGCTGCGCGGTCGCGCCGACTTCGCCGGTGCGGCCGGTGCCGCGGACGAAGCTGAGGGTGGCCGAGCGTTCCTCCACGCGGTCGGGCGAGCGGGCGATGATGGGGATGCCGAAGTCGCCGTCAGGCAGGGTGAAGTGGTAGCGGAAGGTGCCGTCCGGGCTGAGGCGGATTTCCTTGCCGTCGATCCAGACCGTCGCATCCGGGTGGGTGCCGCCGTAGAAAATGATCTCGGCATTGACATGCATATAGAAACCACGCTCGCGTTTCACGCTGAAAGGCTGCGCGCTCCAGCTCGCGCCGATGCCGCTGAACAGGCTCGTCGGGCCGGGTGCGAGCGATTCCGCGTAGCGTCCGGAGAGGCCGCTGGCGGTTTCGCTGTGGAGTTTCGCGTGGAGGGCTTTGCGCAGGAGCTGGTCGATCTCCGCCGAGCCGAGGCCAATGCGGTCGGTGAGCGCTTCGCCGAGCAGCGCGGCGAGCAGGCGCTTCTGTTCCTCGCTCCACGACGGCGCGCGGCCGGCGTGAAACTCGATGCGCCCTTCGCCCGCGATGCGCGCCAGCGCGGCGATGAGGCTTTCGCCCTCCTCCATTTTCTCGCGCACCATTTCAAGCAGCCGGTCGTAGCTGAGTTCCGCGGGCACGGTGGCAAATTCCGCGGGCGCATCCGCCGCCACGCCATCCGGCGGCGTCCCCGCTTCGCCGGATTTCACCACGGAGTGCCACGCGCCGCTCTTTGCAAAAAAGCCCAGCTCGGCCACGTAGGCCGTGCCCGGCTGCGCCACGGGCACGTACCAGTTGCGCGCCTCGGGCTTGATCTCGATGAGCGTTTCCTCCGCGCCCGCCACCGCCGCCACGCGCAGGAAAAACTGCCGCACCCCGCCGCGCATGTCGGCCGCCGCGTAGCGCATCCAGTCGAAATCCCAATACGTGAACAGCCACCGCGGATCGCGCGCGGTGAGGAACAGCGTGTCCTGCTGATACGTGGCCGGCAGCTCGCCGAGTTCTTCGTAGGCCGGCGCGGGCTCGGGCGGCGCGGGCTCGGCGGCGATGTCGTATTTGTGAGCGTCGCCCTCGGTCTCGACACCCGTCACCGGCTCCTGGGCGAGGTGGAAAGCGTGAGGTTTCGCTGTCTGCTCGGGGGAGGAGTTGGTTTCGGTTTCGTCTTTGGGCATGTGGTATTTGGCTTGAGTTGAATTGCGGGTTTGCTGCTGACGGGGCACCGCCATTAAGGATTTCGCCCGCCCACGTCAATCCGATTTTCCCTTTCACCCATGCTCACCAAACGCGTCATCCCCTGCCTCGATGTCCACGACGGCCAAGTCACCCGCGGCATCCAGTTTGGCCGCGCCGAGGAGGGCGGCCTGCGCGTGGTCGGCGACCCCGTGGAACTCGCGCGCCGCTACAACGACCAAGGCGCGGATGAGATGGTCTTTTTCGACATCACCGCCAGCGCGCACGGCCGCGGCTCGATGATCGACGTGATCGAGCGCACCGCCTCGCACTGCTTCATGCCGCTCACGGTCGGCGGCGGCATCCGCGCGGTCGAGGACATGAGCGTGATGCTGAAAAGCGGGGCCGACAAAATCAGCATCAACTCCAGCGCCATCGCCACCCCCGAACTCATCAGCGCCGGGGCCGAGCGCTTTGGCAGCCAGTGCATCGTCGTCAGCATCGACGCGAAAAAGACCGCGCCGGATCGCTGGGAAGTCTTCGTGCAAGGCGGGCGCAAACCCACCGGCCTCAATGCCGTCGAGTGGGCCACCCGCGCCGTCGTGCTCGGCGCGGGCGAGATCGTGCTGAACAGCATCGACGCCGACGGCACGAAGGCCGGCTACGACCTCGTCATCACCCGCCGCATCAGCGAAGCCGTGGGCGTCCCCGTCGTCGCCAGCGGCGGCGCGGGCACGCTCGACCACATGGTTTCGGTGCTCGCGGAGGGCAAAGCCGACGCGGTGCTCGCGGCCAGCATTTTCCACTTCGGCACCTACACCGTCACCGACGTGAAGCACTACCTCGCCCAGCACGGCGTCCCCGTGCGGCTGCCGGAGCGGGTGGGCGCGTAAAAAAACTACGCGCTCCGGTGGCGGTGCCAGCGGAGGAGCGGCATGCGGCAGATCAGCAGGGCAATCGGCGGGACGTCAATTCCGCGGGATGGGCCGGATGGGACTGAGACGACAAATGGGACGGCGCGGGGCTTTGGTCATCCGTCCCGTGAGCCCCATCGCCAACTCACTGCCGCGCCAGCACCAGCCCGCCCGTCTGCTGATTAAAGCCGAGCACGGAGACGAGCGCGCTTTTCCACGCCGCACTGCGCCGGCCCGGCAGCCCGCCCTTTTCCAAGGCCAGCGCAGCCGTGATGACCTGCATCAGCGCGCTCGCGCCGAGGGCTTCGCCAAAGGCGCACTTCGGAAAATACAGCGCCGCCGCCGGGTAATGCCGCGCGATGGCTGCGCTTTCCGCGCGATCCACGTAGGTGCCGTTCGCGCTGCCGACCACGACATCGACCGCACCCGCTCGCACCAAATCCGCGAACACGCGATTCACCGCACCCGCTGCTTTCGCGCGCCGGAAGACGCTCACGCCGTCATGCTGCGCGGCGACTTTCACCCGCCCCGCGCGCGCCAGCACCACCGCCGCTGCGCCTTCCGCGAGCAGCGCGCCGCGGCCTTCCGGGGTGGAGCGCGCCAGCCGCCAGTCGGCGTACGCCGCGCACACCACCCAGTCGATCTCCTCGCTGCCCACGACAACGACCTGCGCGAGGTCGCTGGTGTCGAGCAGTTGCTCGGCGAACTTCATGGCCGCGAGCCCGACCGAGGCATCGCCGACGAGCGTGTAGCTCGCGCCGTCGATGCCGAGCAGCGCGGCCAGATGGCTGGCCGGCGCGTTGTACACCGTCTCGGGAAAAAGCGCGGGGCTCGCCGCGTTCGCACCCTGCTTCACGAGCTGCTCGTAAAACTTGCGCGTGTAAATCACGCCGCCGTTCGAGATCGCAAAGACCACTGCCGTCCGCGCGGCCAGGTCCGGCGTCATCGTCACGCCCGCATCCGCCAGTGCGGCGAGTCCCGCGGCAACGGCGAAATACGAGATCGCGCTCGACCGGCGCAGCCGCGGATTGCGTCCGAGCGCCTCCACGAGTTTCATCGGCACCGGCGCGTAAAGGTGCGCGCGGCCCGTCTCGGGATTCACCACGGTTTTCACCTCCGCCGTCTCGCCCGCGTCCAGCCGCGCCCACACTTCATCCAGCCCGGTGCCCAGCGGTGTGACCCAGCCCAGGCCAGCGAGGTGCGCGCTCATTTCAGGTCGGCGCGTTCGCGGTAGGCGCGGGCGAGGGCGACGTATTTTTCCGCCCAGACCTTGATGCCCGCCTGTTCTTCGAGTGAAAGCGTGCGGACGATTTTGGCCGGCGAGCCGAGCACGAGCGAGCCGGGCGGAATTTTTTTTCCGCCGGTGACGAGCGCGCCCGCGCCGATGATCGAGCGCGCGCCAATCTCCGCGCCGTCGAGGATGATCGCGCCCATGCCGACGAGCACCTCGTCGCCGACGGTGCAGGCGTGGAGGATGGCCTTGTGCCCGACGGTCACGAGCTCGCCGACGAATGTGCCGAAGTCGTCCGCGAGATGCACGACGGCTCCATCCTGCACGTTCGAACGCGCGCCGATGACGATGCGATTGATGTCGCCGCGCAGCACGGTGTGAAACCACACGCTCGACTCTTCGCCGAGCGTGACATCGCCGATGACGGCCGCGCCGGGAGCGACAAAAGCGGTCGGATGAATGGCCGGTGCGGCGTCGAGAAAGCGTGCCAGACGGTCGGATAAATTCATGGAACAGGGTGTTTTTTTCGGGGCATGAAATCAACCGCGAAGGCTGATATTTACAGCATTCGGGAGCTTTGAAGAAATGTTGGAAGAATTTATTGACTTCAAAATGACGCGCTGGCAACAACTGCGGCCTCCCGCTGGTTCCACCCCCAGCCCGCAACAATCAAAACCAGGAAAAACTCATCACCATGAACAAGGCAGAACTCGTTGAATCCGTCCAAAAATCGCTCGGCAAGGACACGAGCAAAGCGCAGGCCGAACGCGCTGTCGCCGCCGTCATCGACGGCATCAAGGGCGGTCTGAAAAAAGGCAAGCCGGTGCAGCTCGTCGGCTTCGGCACCTTCAAAATCGCCCACCGCAAGGCGCGGCTCGGCATCAACCCG
>JANXWQ010000596.1 GCA_025351065.1 Chthoniobacter sp.
CTGGCGGAGCGGGGGTTGGCGCGCTGCTCCTCGGCGCTCGGGCGCAAAATATCCTGCGCGATTTCGGCATAAAGGCCGTCGCGCTCGCCGGCTTTGAAGGCATGTTTCACGCGGCGGTCTTCGCCGGAGTGAAAGGTGAGAATCGCCACGCGACCGCCGGGTTTCAGGCATTGCGGGAGGCGGAGGAGAAAGGTGTCGAGCGCGGCGAACTCGTCGTTCACGGCGATGCGCAGCGCTTGGAAAACGCGGCGGACGGACAGCTCGGCGTCGTCGTTTCGCGGGAGTGCGGCGAGGGTCGTGCGGATGCGTGCGGCGAGTGCGGTCGTGGTGGTGATGTGCGTTTGCGCGAGCGCGCGGGCGAGGGGAGTGGCGTGGGGTTCGTCGGCGTTTTCGAGGAGGAGTTTTTCGAGCTTCGCCGCGGAGAGGCTGGCGAGCAGGGTGGCGGCGGACTGGCCGCGCTGGGGATTCATGCGGAGGTCGAGCGGGCCGTCGGTTTTGAAAGTGAAGCCGCGCGCGGGGTTGTCGATCTGCATGGAGGACACGCCGAGGTCGGCGAGGATCACGTCCGCGCCGGCGGGCGCTTCGGTGGCGAGCAGTTGCGCGAGGCCGGCGAAGTTCATCCGCCGCACGAGCAGCGTCTCATTGGGGAAGCCGAGCGCGCGCAGGCGGGCTTCGGTTTTCGGCAGTTCGATGGGGTCGGCGTCGAGCGCGATGAGCCGCCCGCCGGGCTGGATCGCGGCGAAAATTTCCCGCGCATGCCCGCCGTAACCGAGCGTGCAATCCACGGCGGTTTCGCCCGGCCGCAGCGCGAGCACTTCCAGGATCTCGCGCACCATGATCGGGCGGTGCGTGCCCGCCGGGGTCTTCCCGCTCGCGAGCACTTTTTCCACGTCCGCCGCATACCGCTCCGGCGCGTGCTCCTTGTATTTCTCGGCAAACTTCCGCGGGTTCTTCCCCGCGTAGCGCTCGCGCCGCCTGGGCTTCTCGGGCGGCAGTTCGCTCACGGGATCTTTTGGTATTCCTTGCTCTTCAAGCTGGCGCGGATTTCCACTTCGAGTTTCGCGGCTTGCGCTTGGGCATCAATCAACGGCAGCCCTTTCGCCATGCCCGGACGCTGATGGCCGATGTCGGTCAGCCACGCGTCAGCCAGAATGCGCCCGCGTTTCCGGATCAATTCGGTGGAACCGCTCAGTTGGGAGAAAAGGACAAGAGATTGCAGATTCCCCGGTGACTGTTCCGCAGTGTTCGGAGCGAGAGCGGAAATAATTTGTTCCGCTATTATGAGATGTCCCGCGTCGTTCGCATGCACGCCGTCGTTGGCGAAAACGAAATCGGGATTGGTCTTCCGCTGCGCTTCGATGAAGGCGTTCATCGGCCCGTGGAGGTCGATCACGCGCCAGCCTTTGGCCTGCTGTTCCAGCAGCCATGCGGCGTAGCGGTCGAGCACCTCGTTGTAGCCGCCGAGCGTTTTGGGCGGCGGCTGTCCGTCGGCACCGGGTTTGTTCCGCGCGGCGAGCGGGTGGAAAGTCGGCGGTGTGAGATGGATGACCTCCGCGCCCGCGGCCTTCGCTTTGGCGCGCAGCCGCTCCATCCCGTCGCGGAATTTTGCGAAGCGCCCCTCGTCGAACGGCAGGTAGATGCCGTCGTTCATGCCGTAGCAGGCGAAGATGAGATCGGGCTTGGTTTTCGCGAGCACGCGGTCGAGGCGCTCGTGCAAATCGGGGCGCGGGAATTGCCCGCCCGCGTGGCCGTCTTCCGAGAGGCCGGAGACGGTCTCGCTCGGCAGGCCGACGTTGATGATTTCAAACCGCCGGTTGGGAAAGCGGAGGAACAGAAACGTCTCGAAGGCATCCACGTACTGCCCCGAGTAGGTGATGCTGTCGCCGAGGAAAACGATGCGCTTTACGCCGGGGAGAAAGTCCGCCTCGGCGGCGCGCAGCGGCGCGACGAGGAGAAGCAGAGCGAGGAGGAGGCGAGGGAGGGAGTGCATGGGCGGGGATTAAAGCGCGCCGGGCCGACGGGGCGCAAGGGCGGCGGCGGGTAGCTGTCGGGGAAGCTGCCAGCTTTCCC
>JANXWQ010000597.1 GCA_025351065.1 Chthoniobacter sp.
GCTCTTGCCCTGGCTCTCGTAGAAAGTGCGCATGATCATCTCCGCAAGCAGCCCCATGAGGATGCACATGACGCCGGTGATCGCAGCCATGACGAAGAGCAGCGGGAGCGGCGTTTCGATGAAGGCTTTGTGGCCGAAGAGTTTCAAATACAGCGCGAAGGTGCCGGCGAAAAAGCTGACGAGCAGTGAAAGCGCGCCGACGCCGCCGAAGACGTACATCGGTTTCTCCGCGTAGCTGTCGAGGAACTTCACGACCACGAGGTCGCACAAAACCTTGAGCACGCGTTCGAGGCCGTATTTCGATTTGCCGCTGGTGCGGGCGAAATGATTGACCGCTACTTCGGTGATCTTCGCGCCGTGCCAGCCGGCGTAGATCGGGAGAAAGCGGTGCATTTCCCCGTAGAGCCGCACGCCCTTGATGACCTCGCTGCGGTACGCTTTCAGCGAGCAGCCGAAGTCGTGGAGCTGTACACCGGAGACGGCGGAGATGAGCTTGTTGGCAAGGATGCTGGGGAAGTTGCGCTGGAGGGCGTCGTCCTGGCGGTCCTTCCGCCAGCCGGAGCAGACGTCGAAGCCCTCGTCGAGTTTTGCGAGCAGCTTCGGGATGTCGGCGGGGTCGTTTTGCAGGTCGCCATCGAGCGGGATAATGACGTCGCCGCCAGCAAAATCGAAACCGGCCATCATCGCGGCGGTCTGGCCGTAGTTGCGGCGGAAGTGGACGACTTTCACCGCGGGATTATCCGCGGCGAGAACATCGAGCGCGGCCTCGCTGCCATCGCTGCTGCCATCATTGACAAAGATCAGCTCCCACGGACGACCCAGCGCCACCATGACCTCGCGGATGCGCGCGTGGAGCGTGGGGAGGGACTCCGCTTCGTTATAGACTGGGACGGTGATCGAGATCATGCGGGCGCTGAGAATGGGCATTAGAGCCGACACTGACGGGAGCGGGCAAGAGGGAACGCGCACGGCGTGACATCCGCTATTTCCGGCGCAAAAATATTTTGTCCATCCTGTTCATTTTTATTTGAACACATTGCGCCAAGCGGATAAAAGCTGTGCCGATGCCCGCAAAAAACACGACCCTCGCGACACGCAAGGCGGCGGCCCGCCGGCCGGCTGGCGGCCTGTCGTCGCTGGAGGTGGAGGCGATTGATCTGTTCATCAGTTTTGTGCGCCTGCTCGGCATGCCGAAGTCGGTCGGCGAAATCTACGGGCTGCTTTTCGCCTCGGCCGAGCCGCTGGCGCTCGATGCGCTGATGCACCGTCTCCACATGAGCAAAGGCGCGGCGAGCCAAGGACTCAAGGTGCTGCGCTCCTTCGGCGCGGTGCGGACGGTGTATGTCGCGGGCGACCGGCGTGATCACTACGTCGCCGATTTCGAGCTGAGCAAATTCGCGAGCGCCTTCATCAAGGAGGAGGTGCAGCCGCATCTCGACAGCGGCGCGGCGCGCATGGAGCGCATGGAGCGCCATCTCGCGAAGCTCCCGAAGGCCGAGCGCGAAGCCGCCGGCGTGCGTCTCGCGAAACTCCGGCACTGGAAGGAAAAGGGCGAGGCGATGTTGCCGTGGCTTTTGAAGTTCCTCGTCGCATAACATGAGCGCGATGTTTTCTCCCACCGACGAAACCCCGGACGTGCCGCGCTGGTACTGCCTGCGCACGCAGCCAAAGCACGAGCACATCGCCGCCGCGCAGTTGCGCCGCTCGCTCGGGATCGAAGTTTTCTGCCCGCGCGTGCGCATCCAGAAGAACACGCGAACCGGTCTGAAGTGGTTCGTCGAGGCGCTGTTTCCGAACTATCTTTTCGCCCGTTTTCCGCTGCGCGAAAACCATGCGCGGGTGCGCTACAGCCCCGGCGTCAGCGGCATCCTGCAGTTTGGCGAACGCTTCGCTTCCGTGCCCGACGAAGCCATCGGCGAACTCACCAGCTTCATTGGCGCAGACGAGGTGAAGACGGTCGAACTCCAGCTCGCGGAAGGCGACGAAGTGGAGATCGTCAGCGGCCCGCTGCAAGGTCAGCAGGGCGTCGTCACGCGGCTCCACTCGGCCAGTGAGCGCGTGCGCATCCTTCTCGAATTCCTCGGCCAGACCCGCGAGGTCGAGGTCAGTCTCGTCTCCATTTTCCGCCAGGCCCGCGTCCCCGCGACCTGACGCCACCGGCCGGCCGCTGCCGGAAAAAGCGGCCCCGCAAATCCATGACCAACCCGCCTCCGATCAGGCGCACCGCAGGTCTGGCCGGCTCGCCCGCGCCAACGACCAAGGGCGGCAGCTTGCCCGGAATTTCCCCGCGATGAACGACACCACCGCGCCCGTCTGGAGCCGCGTGCTCGAACCGCGCAAAAGCTGGCTCGACCTGCGCCTCCGCGACCTCTGGCGCTACCGCGATCTCGTCGCGCTTTTCGTCCATCGCGATTTCGTCTCGCAGTACAAACAGACCGTCCTCGGCCCGCTCTGGCTCGTCCTCCAGCCGCTCTTCACCACACTCGTCTTTGTCGTCATCTTCCAGAAGGTCGCGAAGATTCCGACCGACGGCATCCCCTCCATCCTTTTCTACATGTGCGGCATCACGGCGTGGAACTACTTCGCCGACTGCCTCACAAAAACCGCGAACACCTTCAGCGCGAACAACCAGATTTTCGAGAAGGTCTATTTTCCGCGCCTCACCGTTCCGATTTCCATCGTCCTCACAAACCTTGCGACCTTCGCCATCCAGTTCACGCTGTTCCTCGGTTTCTGCGCCTTCTTTTTTCTGAAAGGCGCGCCCGTGCATCCGAGCTGGCGCGTCGTCGTGCTCCCGCTCCTGCTCGTGCAAATGGCCGCGCTCGGCCTCGGTGCGGGCTGCCTCGTCAGCGCGCTGACCACGCGCTACCGCGATCTCACCATGCTCGTGAGCTTCGGCGTGCAGCTCTGGATGTATGGGAGCTGCGTCGCCTATCCGCTTTCCCAGGTGCCTCCGGAAGCCCGATGGCTGCTCGCTTTGAACCCGATGGTGCCGATCATCGAGTCGTTCCGTTTCGCCTTTCTCGGGGCTGGCATCATCGAGCGGTGGCAGCTCGTGGTCGGCGCGGTCGAGAGCGCGGTCATCCTCTTCGCCGGGCTCGTGATGTTCTGCCGCGTGGAGAAAAAATTCACCGACACGATCTGATGTCCGCCGTCATTCGCGCTGAGCATCTCAGCAAGCAATACCGCCTCGGCGTCATCGACCGCCGCATGCTCTACCAGGAGCTCCAGAGCTGGTGGGCGCGCGTGCGCGGGCACGAGGATCCCAACGCGCCGATCTTTGCGCGCCACGCGCGCGTGGAAAACGGGACGTGCTGGGCGCTGCAGGACGTGTCCTTCGAGGTCGGGCAGGGCGAAATCGTCGGCATCATCGGCGGCAACGGCGCGGGCAAATCCACGCTTTTGAAAATCCTCTCGGAAATCACCCCGCCCTCCAGCGGACGCGCGCTGATGCAAGGGCGCGTGGCCAGCCTGCTCGAAGTCGGCACCGGCTTTCATCCCGAGCTGACCGGGCGCGACAACGTCTATCTCAACGGCGCAATCATGGGCATGACCCGCCGCGACGTGGCCGAGCGCTTCGATGAAATCGCCGCCTTTTCCGGCGTCGAGGACTACCTCGACACGCCCGTGAAACGCTACTCCCGCGGCATGCGCGTCCGGCTTGGCTTCGCCGTCGCCGCGCATCTTGAGCCCGAGATTTTGATCATTGATGAAGTGCTCGCCGTCGGTGACGCGGCCTTTCAGCAAAAATGCCTCGGCAAACTCGGCGAAGTCGCCCGTGCCGGGCGCACCGTGCTCTTCGTCAGCCACAATCTTTCCTCCGTCGAAAACCTCTGCCAGCGCGGCATCGTCCTCAAAGGCGGACAGCTCGCCTTCGACGGCACGCAGACCGCAGCTATCGCGCACTACCTCGACAGCATCGGCGCAGCCGGCGTCTCGCTCCGCGACCGCACGGACCGCACCGGCTCCGGCGAACTGCGCGTCTCCGCCATCGAAATGCGCGACCTGGAAGGACGCTCCACCCGCACGCTTTTCGCCGGGCAGGATGTGGACATCCATGTGCATTTTGCAAACCCCCAGCTCCGCCAGCTCCGCGGCCTCACCGTCCAAATCCTCGTCAAGACCCAGCTCGAAACGCCGGTCTTCACGCACAGCAACCGCCTGAACGTCCTCGAATTCGGCGACCTTCCGCCCAGCGGATCATTCGTCTGCCGCATCCCGCGGCTGCCGCTGCCCGTGTCCACCTACCGCCTGAGTTTCATCCTCGCCGCGCAGTCCGGCGCGGCCGAGCGCGCCATCGATGCCATGGACAATGCCTTCGAGTTCGATGTCGCGGGCGGCGATTTCTTTGGCAATGGCAAGCTGCCAAAAATCACCAACGGCGTCTGCCTCGTGCCGGGCCAATGGCGGATGGAAGCCAGTCAAACCGCAGCCATGTCCGCAGCGCCCCTGTAGGGGAAGCTGCCAGCTTCCCCGCTTCTACGGGATCTCCCTTTTGTGAAAGTCATCCGCACTTACCTCGTCTTCGTGGCGGCACTGCTCCTCGGTCACGTTCTCTTTGTCTGGCTCATAGATGCGCGCAAAGACTTTGCCACCGGGGTCATCCGTCCGCTCGTCATGGACAGCCGCTCGGAGAAAACCATCCTTTACACAAAAGCCGCCGCGGAGACTCCGGTAACAGGAATCCTCCTCGGCTCCAGCCGCACCCTCACTTTCCAGCCAGCCGATCTCGAAAAGGAAACCGGCCTGCACTGCTTCAACTTCGCCGTCCAAAGCGCCCGCGAACCAGGCTTTGCCCGGTGTCGCATCGGATCGCTCTAGTTGCAGATATAACAACATCTGCATATGCTACTGTCGGTTGCTCGTTCCGTCTGGAGGTCCTCTTGGATCCGCTGCTGCCGAGTCCCGCCC
>JANXWQ010000598.1 GCA_025351065.1 Chthoniobacter sp.
TTCATGTGGAACGTGTCGAGGTGCAGTTTCACGTTCTTCGCGTTGACGGCCTTGAGCAGGCGCAGCCCCTGGTCGCAGGTGTTGAGGAAGTCGGTCTCGAAACGGTTCAGCGGCTCGACGCAAAGCTGCACGCCTTTCTGCTCGGCGTATTTCGCGAGCGGCTTGAGGTTCTTCACCACGAGGTCGAACTGCTGCTTTTTCTCCGCGTCGTCATGCGGCCCGATGAGCCCGACCACGGAATAAAGCGGCCCGATGATCGACGGGCACCCGAGCGCCACCGCCTGGTCGATGAGCCCGCGCACGTAGTCAACCGCCGTCTTTTGCTCCGCCGCGCTGCCGCGGAAATCGCGCCCCGGCCCCATGCACGCGCAGATGCTGCCGATTTTGAGCCCGGCTTTGTCGGCGGCGGCCTTCACCTTCGCGGGGTCGATGTGCTCCAGCGCCTCGACGGGAATTTCCACGGTTTCAAAGCCCCATTTTTTAAGCTTCGCGAAAAGCGCGGGCGCATGCGCGGTGGTGAACGGGCTGGCGTAGAGGAAGGTGTTGAGGCCGAGGCGGGGCATGGAGGTGTGGAGGTTGAGGGTTGGGTTTTGGAGGAAGCGCATTTGGCGCAGTCGGCGGAGGCGAGTCAAGCCCGACGCGCTGGTGGATCGCGCGGGCAACGTTGCGGACGAGCTTCGGTTCACCCTCTAAGCTCGGCGCGGCGCGCGGATTGACGGGCATTGAAACTTTTGCGGTATTCGCGAAAGTCCCGCCCGCATGAAATCCATCCTCTCCACGCTCATTGCACTGCTCGCCGCGGGTTCGCCGCCAGGACGCGCGGGGGAGAAGGTGGACTTCAACTACGACATCCGCCCGGTCATTTCGGCGAAGTGTTTCCAGTGCCACGGGCCGGATGAAAAGGCCCGCAAAGCCAAGCTGCGCCTGGATCTCCGGGAGGAGGCGCTGAAGGAGCACGAGGACGGACGCCCGATCGTGCCGGGCGATGCGAAGGCGAGCGCGCTGGTGGCGCGCATCACCTCGAAGGACCCGGACGAAGTAATGCCGCCGCCGAAGGAAGATCACGCGCTGAGCGCGGCGGAGATCGAGCTTTTGAAAAAGTGGATCGCGCAGGGCGCGGAGTACAAGCCTCACTGGTCGTTTCAAAAACCGGAGCGGCCGGCGGTGCCGGAGGTCAGCGGTCAAAATTCAGTCATCAGAAATCCCATTGATGCTTTCATCCTCGCGCGGTTTACGGCTGCGGGATTGAAACCATCGCCCGAGGCGGATCGCCACGCGCTCATCCGCCGCTTGTCGTTCGACCTCATCGGCCTGCCGCCGACGCCGGCGGAGGTCGAGGTGTTTGTGAACGACCAAAGCGCGAACGCTTATGAAAAGGTCGTGGACCGGCTGCTCGCCTCGCCCGCGTACGGCGAGCGCTGGGCGAAGATGTGGCTCGATCTCGCGCGCTATGCGGATTCGACGGGCTATGGCTCGGACAAGTTTCGCCTGAACATCTGGCCGTATCGCGACTGGGTCATCGGGGCCTTCAACCGCAACCTGACTTACGATCAGTTCACCATCGAGCAGCTCGCCGGAGACCTTTTGCCAGAGCCGACTCGCGAGCAGTTGGTGGCGACCGCTTTTCACCGGAATACGATGACGAATGTGGAGGGCGGCACCATCGACGAGGAGTACCGCGTGGCGGCGGTGAAGGATCGCATCGCCACGACGGGGCAGGTGTGGATGGGGCTGACGGTCGGCTGCGCGCAGTGCCACACGCACAAGTTCGACCCGATCTCGCACAAGGATTACTACGGGTTATACGGCGTCTTCAATCAGACCGAGGACAGCGACCGCGAGGACGAGGCGCCGACGATGCCGGTGCCTACGCCGGAGCAAACGGCGAAGATGGACGCGCTGAAAAAAGAGATCGCCGCGCTGGAGGCGAAGGCGTCGGCGTCGTCGCCGGAACTCGAGGCGGAGCAGCACGAGTGGGAGGCGCAGATGCTGCGTGCGGTGACATGGCAGCCGCTCGCGACCATGGGCGCGAAGACCGAGCACGGCACGGTGCTGACCGCGCGGCCCGACGGCTCGGTGGTGGCCACCGGCGAGCGGCCGGATGCGGAGACTTACACGATCAAAGTCCGCGCCGATGGGCGTGAAAAAATCACCGCATTTCGCATCGAGGCGCTGCCGGATGACTCGCTCCCAGGCCACGGGCCGGGCCGCGCGGACAGCGGCAACGCGGTCCTGACGCAACTCCTCGTGAACGCCGTGAAGGCTGATGCCAGGCCGGTTCGCGGGCGGTTCGTGCGGGTCACGCTTCCGGGAGCGGACAACGGACTCGCGCTCGCCGAGGTCGAGGTTTTCAGCAAAGGCGAGAACGTGGCGCGTCGCGGGACGGCGTCGCAATCGAGCACGGATTTCGGCGGCGATGCGCAGCGCGCGATCGATGGAAAAACCGACGGCGATTTTTACAAAGGCCAGTCCGTGACCCACACCGGCAAGGACAAGGATCCGTGGTGGGAGGTGGATCTCGGCGCGGATGCGGACGTGGATCGCGTGGTGGTGTGGAATCGCACGGATGGCAATGTCGGCGCGCGGCTCGCGAATTTCCGCGTGGGCATCCTCGACGCGGCGCGCAAGGAAGCGTGGGAGGAGACAGTCGCCCAGCCGCCGCAGCCGAGTGTGGCGGTGGGGCCGATGGAGGGAAAGGCCGTGGCGCTGCGCAATGCGAGCGCGGATTTTCAGCAGGAGGGTTTCACCGCCGCGAAGGCGCTCGATGGCGACGGCAAAACGGGCTGGGCGCTCGCACCAGAATTGGGCAAAGCGCACGCGGCGGTCTTCGAGACGGCGGCTCCGGCCGCTGCGCCGGCGGTGTTCATTTTCACGCTCCAGCAGAACTACGGGACGAAGCACACGCTTGGCCGTTTCCGCCTCTCAGCCACGAGCGCCGCGCCGCCCGTGCGCGAGCTACCAGCGGGCCTCCGCGCGATCCTCGCGCTGGAGCCGAGCGAGCGGGATCCGAAGCAGCGCGAGGAGCTGGCGGCGTATTTCCGGCCGCTGTCGAAAAACTTCGCCGCGATGAACGCGCAGCTTTCCG
>JANXWQ010000603.1 GCA_025351065.1 Chthoniobacter sp.
CAGCGACCGTGATTTTGATCCCTTGCGGAATCGGAAAATGGAGATCGTGGGAAAAGCCGAGGTTCAGGTCGAGAACGCTGCCTTTGACCGCTGCCTTGAAACCAACGCCCTGGATTTCGAGGTCTTTCACAAAGCCCGTCGAAACGCCGGTGACAATGTTATTGACCAAGGCGCGGGAAAGGCCGTGCAACGCACGAACTTTACGATCTTCGCTGGTGCGTTCGATGTGGACGGTATTGCCCTCGACACGACCCTTGATCTGCTTGGGAAGTGTCCACGCAAGCTTGCCCTTCGGTCCTTCAGCGCTCACCGCGCCTTCGCCGGAGATGCTGAGCTTCACTTTCGCCGGAAGCTCGATGACTTTTTTGCCGATACGCGACATGGCTGATTTCTGGTTACCAAACGTAGGCGAGCAATTCGCCGCCAACGTTCTGCTTCTTGGCCTCACGGCCGCTGATGATGCCTTGCGGCGTTGAAAGGATGGAGATACCCATGCCGCCGAGCACGCGCGGGATTTCGGTCGCCCCAACGTATTTGCGCAGGCCGGGCTTGCTCACGCGTTTCAAGCCGGTGATCGCCGAGACGCGATTGTGGGTTTTTGTCGTGACCTTGATCAGCGGAAACTTGCCGGTGGTATCGACTTCGTAATTGGAGATGTAGCCTTCCAGTTTCAGGATACGGGCAATCTCGGCCTTGATCTTCGAGTAGGGCGCGATGACCTCGGGTTTGCGCGCCGTCCCTGCATTGCGCAAGCGCGTCAGGAAATCGGCGATGGGATCGGAAAGTTGGCTCATGTTTGCTTAGGCTGCGGCTTCGTCAGCCTTCTTTTGGACACGCTTGGCTTTGTCGCTGAACGGCATGCCGAGTTCGCTCAGGAGGGACTTGGCCTCCTCATTGGTCGTCGCGGAGGTCACGATGGTAATGTCAAAGCCGATGTTGCGCTTGACCTTGTCGAGTTCGACCTCGGGGAAAATGGACTGATCGGAGACTCCCAGGGTATAGTTGCCATTGCCATCAAAGGCACGGTGCGATACACCCCGAAAATCGCGGATGCGCGGGAGCGCCGTCTTGATCAGACGCTCCAGAAACTCATACATCCGAGGGCCGCGCAGCGTGACTTTCGCACCGATGGGCTGGTGCTGGCGGAGTTTGAAATTCGCGATGCTCTTCTTCGAGCGGGTCTCCGCGGGCTTCTGGCCGGTAATCAGGGAGATTTCCGCCTTGGCGTCTTCGAGACCCTGTTTGACGTCCGTGTTCGCATTGACGCAGGTGTTGACGACCACCTTGTTCACCTTCGGAACCTGATGGATGTTCGAGTAACCGTGTTTGGCCTGCAACGCAGGAATCACACGATCCTTGTAAAATTTATAGAGTTCTACGGCCATAACCTGTTAGGCTTTCTTCTTCGGTTTCGTCTTGCCTGTCTTGGCAGCCTTCGATGACTGCTCGACCAGCTTGACATTGGAAATATGGATCGGCCCCTCGCGCTCGACGATGGCCCCCTGCGGATTATCCTGCGACTTGCGGGTGTGCTTCTTGATCATGCGCACACCCTCGATCAGCACGCGCTCCTTCTTTGGCAGAACCGCGAGGACTTTGCCGACTGAACCGGAATGGTTGCCCGTAATCACCTGCACCTGGTCACCCTTCTTAACGTGGAAGTTTGGACGATTCATGTTTAGAGAACCTCCGGGGCGAGTGAGACGATTTTCATGAAGTTCTTTTCACGCAGTTCGCGGGCGACCGGCCCGAAGATACGGGTGCCGCGCGGATTCAGATCCTTGTCGATGATGACAATGGCGTTGCTGTCAAAGCGCAGGTAGCTGCCGTCGTCGCGGCGAATTGGCTGCCTGGTCCGGACAATAACCGCACGAACCACTTCACCCTTCTTTACCGTGCCGCCGGCGGAGGCTTCGCGGACATGCGCGGTGATCACGTCGCCGATGTTGGCTACGGGAGAATTCTTCTTCCCGATGACGCCGATCATCTTCGCCATGCGGGCGCCGGTGTTATCGGCAACATCTAGTCTGGAACGGATCTGGAGCATAAAAAAGGGAGCGGATTATACGCTAGTGTTTGATGATTTCAACCAGCCGCCAGCGCTTGAGCTTGGAAAGCGGGCGGGTCTCGGCAATCAGGACGGTGTCACCCACCTGGGCTTTGCCTTCTTCGTCGTGGGCATAGAAACGTTTCACCTGTTTGACAATCTTGCCAAACTTCGCATGCGGGACGCGGGTGGTGGTTTCGATGACCGCCGTCTTTGCCATCTTGGTCGAAACGACTTGGCCGACGCGCTCTTTGCGCAATCCGCGGGAAGGCGTCGCCGTGCTGGTGGTAGTGGTGTTTTCGCTCATGGCTTACTTGGCAACCGCAGCGGCGGTTTTGGCTTTCTGATTCAGCACGGTCTCAATGCGGGCCACTTCTCGGCGAATCACGCGGATCTGGCTGGGTTTTTCGAGCTGGCCGCTCTGCTGCTGGATGCGCAGATGGAAGCTCTCCTCACGCAACTGGTGTTTGCGGGCAGCGAGTTCGTCGCGGCTAAGGTCACGTATTTCTTTGATCTTCATATGCTAGGCAGCGCGGTGGCGGGAAAGAAACTTCGTGCGGATCGGGAGCTTGTCGGCTGCGAGGCGCAAGGACTCACGCGCCACGGACTCTGGCACGCCGTCGAGTTCAAAAAGGATGTTACCGGGACGAACCGTAGCAACCCAGTATTCGGGAGCGCCTTTGCCCTTGCCCATGCGTGTCTCGGGCGGACGGGATGTCACCGACTTGTCGGGAAACATGCGGATCCACAGCTTGCCTTTGCGCTTCATATTGCGGGTCAGCGCGACACGGGCGGCTTCGATCTGGGTATTGGTGATCCAGGCGCGTTCGAGCGTCTGCAAGGCAAACTCACCGAAGTCGATGGAAATAGTGCGTGAAGCCTTGCCCGCGCGGCTGCCGCGCTGGGTCTTGCGATACTTCACTCGTTTGGGCATCAAAGGCATAACCTGTTCTCCTTAGTAAAATTGTTGGGCTATTGCGGCACTGCCACTGGTTCAGCAGGGGTTGTTTCCCGCTCACGCTTTTCAACAGGCGCCGGCTCAGCCATGCCTTCCGGTTTGCACAGCCAGCACTTGATGCCGATTTTGCCATACACGGTGTTCGCTTCGGCAAAGCCGTAGTCAATCGCCTGGCGCAAGGTGTGCAGTGGGATTTTCCCCTCGCGATGCCACTCGGCACGGCTGATCTCAGCGCCACCCAAGCGTCCAGCGCAGCGGATCTTGATGCCCTGGGCACCAAAATCCATGGTCGTCTGGATCGACTTCTTCATCGCGCGACGGAAACTGATACGGCGCTCGATCTGCAAGGCCACATTCTCAGCCACAAGCTGTGCGTCGAGTTCAGGCGTCTTGATTTCTTGAATGTCAATCTTCACTGACTTCCCACCAGCCATCTTGCCGATCTCCTCGGTCATCTTCTCGATCTCAGTTCCCTTGCGCCCAATAACAATGCCAGGCCGCGCGGTATGAATGGTGACACGAATACTGTTCCACGCGCGCTCAATGACGATCTTTGCCACGGCCGCGAGTTTCAGTTTGTCTTTGACGTAGGCGCGAATCTTGAGGTCGGCGTGCAAAAACTCCGGCAACTCCTTGGGTGAGGCATACCACCGGGAACGCCAGTCATGATTTACGGCCAGACGGTAGCCAATAGGATTAACTTTCTGTCCCATAGTTATTCGTTGGGTTGGGATTGCTCTGCGGCGGGAGCCGACGCCTTTTTGGCGGCTTTCTTCTTGGCGTGCGCCTTCTTGGGCTGACGCTTCGGTTTGATCTCGATCTCGTCAGTGACAATGATACGGATGTGGGAAGTACGCTTGCGGATCGGACCGGCGCTGCCGCGGGCCTTGGGCTGGAAACGCTTGAAGGTCGGTCCCTCGCCGACGGTGGCTTCCTGGACGACGAGCTTGTCAGCGCGCAGATTGTTGTTGTTCTCGGCGTTGGCCACGGCGCTCTTCAGAGTCTTGGCGATCATGGCCGCAGCCTTCCGCGGAGTGAACGCGAGGAGGTCGAGCGCCGCCGCTACCGGCAGGCCCTGAATTGCGCGCGAAACTTCCCGGGCTTTGAAAGCCGAGATGCGTGCGCCTCGATAGATGGATTTGATCTGCATTCTAATGCTCGTCTGTCTGGTTTGTTGAAATTGCTTTATGCTGGGCATCCACCTTAAGGCGGTCGCCGACTTTTACTCGGTCTTTTTCTGAACTTAGATTTTGAATTACGGCTCCGGCGATTTTCTCCCGGACATCCACGACCCGCACACTGCCAATCAGTTTGTCATTGCGGACTATCTGAAACGGGGTGCCAACTTTTACGCCCTGCTTGCTTCCGAGGTTCATTACAACCAGCGCGAGGTCATCCTTCACGCTGATAACCATGGCATCGGTCATAGTGACGGCGATTGGCGACACTTCGACGGCATTGGTTGACGGAGCACCCAACGCTGCATTGGCACCGCGGATTTCGGCCTCCAGGGCAAGCCGTGACTGAGGACTACCGCCGGTCGCGTTCTTGGCAAAGAGCGAAGACGCCTCCACCAACCGCACCAGCGCTTCGGAAAGTTTCTTTCTCTCATCGGCGGAGGAACGCAGGTCGCTGACTGCGGCGAGCAAACGCTGCTCTAGCTTTTCACCGCTGCCGGTGACGGCGTCGATCCCTAGCGCGTCCAGGCGGAGTTTCATCTGCATGGACTGGTGCTGAAAGACCGCCGTCTCACCGCTGGCGACCGCGAGGTTTTTCCTCATGTCGGCGAGCGTCTTGCTGGTTTCGGCCAAGTCGTTGCGAAGCTGTTTGTTTTCCCCGAGCACTTTGTCGAGGGTCACTTTCAGCTCGCTGTATTCAATATCTAAATCTGAGAAAGAACCTGCTGACTGCGCCGCCGGTTTTGCAACCGACATCAGGCACAGCCTGATGACCATCACCGCGAGCGGTCGGCAGTGAGTCGAGATTTTCATTGGTCTCAACTCTTAGCCATCCGCCACGATTACTTGGTCACCTTAGCGGTATGCGACCCATGCTTCTTGAAGATTCGCGTTGGCGAAAATTCTCCCAGCTTGTGCCCTACCATGTTTTCCGTCACGAAGACGGAGTTAAAAAGCTTGCCGTTGTGAACGAGGAACGTGTGGCCCACAAACTCCGGCGTCACCATCGAGCGGCGGGACCAAGTCTTAATCGGCTTCTTGATGCTCGCGGCATTCATCTTGTCAATTTTTTCAAAGAGATGTCCATCGACAAACGGACCTTTTTTTAGTGAACGACCCATATCTGATTAGTGATTACTTCTTCTTTACGCTGCGGCGTTCGACGATGAAATTGTTACTCGTCTTGTACTTGCGGCGGGTCTTGAAGCCCTTGGCGAGCTGGCCCCACGGCGACATCGGGTGATGCCGTCCGCCGCCGCCCTTGGATTTGCCTTGGCCGCCACCCATCGGGTGATCGACCGGATTCATCACCATGCCGCGCACGGTCGGACGCACCCCGCACCAACGGCTGCGACCTGCCTTGCCGGAGGAGACGTTCATGTGCTCCACATTGCCGACCTGGCCGATGGTTGCGTAGCAGGCTTCGTGAATCTTGCGAATTTCACCGGAAGGAAGCTTGACCAGCGCATAGCCGCTCTCGCGGTTATTAAGGATGACCAACTGACCGGCGCTGCGAGCGATCTGACCGCCGCGACCGGCGACGAGTTCAACATTATGCACCGAAGCGCCGAGCGGAATGGCGCTGAGCGGAAGGGCATTGCCAACTTTGGGCTCCACGCTGTCGCCAGCAATTACCTTGTCGCCCACTCCCAGTCCAACAGGTGCGAGAATGTATGCCTTTTCGCCGTCAGCATATTGCAAAAGGGCGATGCGGCAGGTGCGGTTCGGATCGTATTCGATGGCCTTGACCTCAGCCTCGACGCCGCGCTTGGAGCGCTTGAAGTCGATGATCCGGTATTTCTGCTTGTGACCGCCGCCAATGTGCCGGGTGGTGATGCGACCGTTGTTATTGCGGCCGCCGGTCTTGTGCTTGGTCTCGACCAAGGACTTCTCGGGCCTGGATTTGGTTACCTCGTCAAACGCCGGCAACACCTTGAAGCGGTTCGTCGGGGTGAGAGGGCGGAAAGTTTTAAGTGCCATGACTGGTCAGTGGTTAGGCGAGTTCGATCTTGTCGCCCTTCTTCAGGGTGACGATGGCTTTTTTCCAATCGGCCTGATGGCCAAAGGCGGCAGTGCGTTCGCGCTTTTTCTTGCCGGCGTAGTTGCAGGTGTTCACCGCAACCACAGTCTTTTTGAACAGCTTCTCAATCGCCTGCCTGATCTGAATCTTGGTGGCATGCGGGCGGACGCGGAAGACGTATTTGTTTTCCTTCTCCGCGAGGAGGGTCGCCTTTTCGGTCAGGCGAACCGTTTCGATAATGTCGTATGGCTCGTTCATTACTTGGCGAGGCGTTCTGCGAGTTGAGCGAGGCCGTCGTTGGTCACGATGATCTTGCGGAAATTGAGGAGCTGTTCGGTGTTCACCTGGGCGGCGGTCATCAGCAGGGTGGGTTGCACATTGCGGGCGGCGAGATAGGTGGTCTCGTCAAAGGCCGCGGAGACGACAATTGTTTTCGCCTCCTTGGTGATAGCGTGCAAAGCGGTGACAAACTGCTTGGTTTTGGGCTTGGCAACCACAAAGGAATCAACAATCAGGACATCGCCAGCTTTGATGCGCTCGCTCAGCGCCTTGCGAAGGGCGATGCGTTTGGAGGTCTTGGACAGTTTCTTGGAATAGTCATGCGGGTGCGGGCCGAAGACCACGCCGCCGCCAACCCAAACGGGGCTCGACTTGTAACCGGCGCGGGCGCGGCCCGTGCCTTTCTGACGCCAAGGCTTGGCCCCAGAGCCGCTAACCGTTGCCTTGGTCTTGACCGAGGCGGTGCCGCTGCGGCGATTCGCCTGGAGGGCGACCACTGCGTCATGCACAACCTGGCTGTATTTGCCATTCTCGATCACGTCGATCTTGGCGGCCTTGGCGGCCTCAACTGTAAGAACTTTCGCAGCCATAAATTACTTCGCAGCCTCCGGTTGACCTTTGATGGCGGGACGGATGACGACGTAGCCGCCGTTTGCTCCGGGCACCGCACCGCTGATAAGAATGACGCCCTCCTCTGGACGTACTTGCACGACACGGAGGTTTTGCACCGTGATTCGCTCGTCACCCATGTGACCGGGCATACCCATGTTCTTCCAAATGCGGCCCGGAGTCGAACGGTTGCCGATGGCGCCGTTCCGACGGTGCATCATGTGCCCGTGCGAGGCTGGCTGACCGGACATGTTATGCTTCTTCATTACCCCTTGGAAGCCCTTGCCCTTGGATTGGCCGATCACGTCCACCACATCGCCGACGGCGAACTGGCTGACATTAAGATCAATCGCGCCTTCCAAGGTGGTGCCTTCCGGCAGGCGGAACTCACGAATGAACCGCTTGGGCTCGGACGAGGCCTTTTTGAAATGACCTAGCAACGGCTGGGTCACGCGCTGGGGCTTTTGGGCGTCATAGCCAACCTGGACGGAGGAGTAACCGTCGCTCTCTTCGGTCTTGATTTGCAGGGCGGTATTGCCGCCGGCCTCGATGACGGTGACAGGGGTAGCCTTGCCTTTGTCATCATAGACGCGGGTCATCCCGATCTTTTTTCCTAGTAATCCAATCTTCATGTCGCTGAGTAACTAAAGGTCAGATCTTAATGGTGATGTCCACACCGGCCGGGAGGTTGAGCTTTTTCAGCTCGTCCACGGTCTTCGCGGTCGGCTCAATGATGTCGAGCAGGCGCTTGTGTGTCCGGATTTCGAACTGCTCCATGGACTTCTTGTCCACGTGCGGGGAGCGGTTCACAGTAAATTTCTCGATGCGCGTGGGAAGCGGGATGGGCCCCGCGACCTTGGCGCCCGTGCGCTTGGCGGTCTCGACGATTTCAGACGAGGATTGGTCCAGCATCCGAAAATCGAATGCTTTAAGACGGATGCGAATGCGTTGTCCGGTCATAGGTAAAATGGGTTACTTGGCCTTCTGGTCGAGCACGGCGGCGAGCACCTGGGCTGGGACTTGTTCAAAGTGGGACGGTTCCATCGAGTAGCTGGAGCGGCCTTTCGACAGGGAGCGGATTGCGGTGGCGTAACCGAACATTTCCGCCAGCGGCACTTCTGCGTTGACGATGGAAAGATTGGCCTTGCTTTCGATGCTCATGATCTTACCGCGGCGGCGGTTGAGGTCGCCCATGATGTCGCCTTGGTATTCCTCTGGCGTGCTGTTCTCAACCTTCATGATTGGCTCCAAGAGAATCGCGCCTGCTTTCTTGAAGCCGTCTTTGACTGCGAAAATTGCCGCCATTTTGAACGCCAGTTCATTAGAATCAACGTCGTGATAGCTGCCGTCGATGATGTCCACTTCGACATCAATCACCGGGTAGCCGCCGACCACGCCATTCAGCACCGCTTCCTCAACACCTTTCTTACAGGCGGGAATGTATTCTTTCGGAATGGTTCCGCCGACGACTTTGTTTTCGAGGACGAGACCTTTGCCACGCTCGCCGGGGCGGACATTGACGATGACGTGGCCGTACTGACCGCGACCACCGGACTGCTTGATGAGCCGACCCTCGCCAGTCGCCTTCAAGGTGATCGTCTCACGGTAGGCTATCTGCGGCTTGCCCGCAGTCGCCTCGACCTTGAACTCGCGCATCATGCGGTCGCGGATGATTTCCAAATGCAGCTCACCCATGCCGGCGATGATGGTCTGGCCGGTGTCTTCGTCGGTGTGAACCCGGAAAGTCGGGTCTTCTTCCGAGAGGCGCTGGAGCGCATTGCCCATCTTTTCCTGATCGACCTTGGTCTTCGGCTCGATGGACATCGAGATAACGGGATCCGGGAACGACGGCGGCTCTAGCAAGATCGCATGATCCTCGTCGCACAGCGTGTCGCCGGTGGTGACGTTCTTGATGCCGACGATGGCCGCGATGTCGCCGGAATAGATGGTGTCGATGTCCTCGCGCTTGTCGGCTTGAATCTGAATCAGACGGCTGATGCGGTCACGCTTGTTGGTGCGCGGGTTATAGATGGTGTCGCCCTTGGTGACTTTGCCGCTATAGACGCGGAAGAAGACTAGCTTGCCGACAAAGGGGTCGGTCCAGAGCTTGAAGGCGAGGGAGCAGAACTTGGCGTTGTCGTCCGTGATGGCATCGATGGGAGCCAAAGTATCCGGATCCATGCCTTTGGCCGGGGGAATGTCGATTGGGCTTGGGAGATAGTCGATCACCGCATCCATGAGATACTGCACGCCCTTGTTTTTGAAGGCCGAGCCACCTACGACCGGAACAAAATTGTTTGCAATGGTCTGGCGGCGGATGCCGGCCTTGAGCATCTGGATTGAGATCGGTTTCTCTTCGAGGTAGGCGGTGCCGATTTCGTCGTCGAGATCGGAGATAGCCGAAACGAGGTCGTTATAGGCATTGTCCACCATCTCCTTCGCTTCCGCAGGAATCTCCTCGATCAGGTAGTTGGAACCCATCTCTTTATCGTCGAGATAGATGATCGCCTTCTTGTTAATGACATCATACTGACCCTTGAGTTGATCTTCGGCACCAATGGGGATGAGAATCGGCCACGCGTTGGCGCGGAGCTTGGTCCGCATGTCGTTGATGGCGTTGTTAAAGTTTGCGCCCGTGCGATCCATCTTATTGACGAACGCGATGCGCGGCACGTTGTACTTCATCGCCTGACGCCACACTGTCTCGGACTGCGGCTGTACGCCGGCGACTGCACAGAAGACGGCAATTGCGCCATCAAGCACGCGGAGCGAACGCTCGACCTCGGCGGTGAAGTCCACGTGGCCGGGTGTGTCAATGATATTGACCCGCATCTTGGTGTCTTCATATGCCTTGTAGACCCCGGCCTCTTTGCGCTGCTGCCAGAAGCAGGTCGTCGCCGCCGACGTAATCGTAATGCCGCGCTCGCGCTCCTGCTCCATCCAGTCCGTGACGGTGGTGCCTTCATGCACCTCACCGATCTTGTGGATCATGCCGGTGTAGAAAAGGATGCGCTCGGTCAGCGTGGTCTTGCCGGCGTCGATGTGCGCGGCGATGCCGATGTTGCGCGTCTTCTCCAGCGGATACTGGCGATGCGGCGAATTCGGATTCGTGGTGATGGGAGCAGCAGCGGCTGACATGGTCGTTACTGGTTAGAAACGGAAGTGCGCGAACGCCCGGTTGGCCTGGGCCATCTTATGGGTGTCGTCGCGCTTCTTGATGGCATTCCCCTGCCCGCTCGCGGCTTCCTTGAGTTCGTTGGCGAGCGCCTTCATCAGCGGGATGTTTTTACGCGCCTGGGCGTAACCCACGATCCAGCGCATCGCGAGCGCGAGCTGGCGGGCCGGAGGCACCTCCATCGGCACCTGATAAGTCGCGCCACCCACGCGGCGACTCTTGACTTCGAGACGTGGCTTCACGTTGTCGATCGCCTTGTTCAAAATCTCCAGCGGATCGACCGCATCCGTGCCTGTGCGGGTTTCCTCGATGGCCGTATAGACGATGCGCTCGGCGAGCGACTTCTTGCCATCCTGCATGACCGTGGCAATGAGCCGCGCCACGACCGGACTGCCATAACGGGCGTCCAATTTTTCTGTCTTATGAATGACTCGGCGACGACGGGACATGAGAGGTGTGGTTGAAAGTGGTTACTTCTTCTTGCCCTTGGCGGCGGCCGCGGCGGCTTCAGCGCCTTTCTTCGGACGCTTGGCACCGTACTTCGAGCGGCTGCGGCGGCGGCCGTCCACGCCGAGCGCGTCGAGCGTGCCGCGGACGATGTGATAACGCACACCCGGCAAATCCTTCACGCGACCACCACGAACCAAGACAATCGAGTGCTCCTGCAAATTGTGCCCCTCGCCGGGAATGTAAGCGATGACCTCATAGCCATTCGTCAACCGCACCTTCGCCACTTTGCGCAAAGCCGAGTTTGGCTTCTTCGGCGTGCGAGTCATCACTTGCGTGCAGACTCCGCGACGAAACGGGCAGTTAGTCAGCGCCGGTGATTTGGATTTCACCGTGACTTTCTTGCGTCCCTGGCGGACGAGCTGGTTGATGGTTGGCATGAGAAAAGGTTTTTGACTGAGGATTCCCCGCTGCATCCGGGGACTGAAAACCCCGCTGTCACGGGCGAGTTCAATGCCCATTGGGAGCGGGGAGCGCGGACTTTAGGGAAACACGCCTGACGTGCAAGCAGTTTTCTTCGCGACCACGATTTATTTTCCCTCAACGACTCCGCCGACCTTCACCAAGCGACGCAGCCGCCGGTGAACCGGAGCCGCGAATGCTTGAGCGAAAAGCTCAGCCGAGCGCGAAAGGGGCGGAATGTTTAGGCGACCCGGCAAAACCGCGCAAGCACGATTTTCAAAATCTTTCACCACCTGCTGCCGCGCTTTCCTCTGCGTGGCGGCTGTGGTGAAAAGGCACCCGTCCTGTCGCCCAGGCCCCCTCACTCCATCGCCTCAGCTGCTCTTGCACTAAAAGGCCACGCGCTGGCTGTTCGCCGCGCTCCTCCTGTGCCTCGCACCCGCGGCTCATGCCGCGAAAACGCGCGAAAATCTCGCGCAGCGGAGCGCCTAGGCCGACGAGCTTTGCGATCAGGGCAAATATGCCAAAGCCGAGAAAGCCCACCGCGCCGTATTCACCCTCCGCCAGCAAGTGCTCGGCCCCGAGGATCCCAAGACCTTGGCGAGCCGAAACAATCTGGCCAACGCGCTGCGAGCCCAAGGCAAGTATGCCGAGGCGGAGCGGGCGCATCGGGCGGTGCTCGCCATCCGCGAGCGCGTGCTTGGCGCGAAGCATCCCGCTGTCTTCCAGAGCTGCTACAACCTCGCCCTGTGTCTCGAAAATACTGGCTCGTGCCGCCCGCGACCAGCAATCCGCCGCTGGGGTCAGTTCAGCGTCGCGCGGAGGCGCATGAAGCCGCCGGCGGGCGCGTCTTCAATGGCGGTGTCGTAGTAGTAGGTGAAGATCTCGTAGCTGCCGTCGTTCACGGGTGCGCCGGTCTGGATGGCGTGGGTGGCGGCGGCGGGCAGGGCGAGGCCGCCGAGGGTCGGGGCGGCTTCGGGGATGAGGGTGACGCCGGGGCGGTTCTTGCGCACGCGCGCCTGGAAGCTGAGGTAGTTTTTGCCCACCACCGCGGCCCCTCCGAGCGCAGCGCCGGTGCGGACCTGGAACTGCGGGAGGAGGCTCGGGCCGGCGGTGAGCGGGTTGGAGCCGAGGAGGTATTCGTAAAAATTCAGCACGCCGTCGCCGTCGGGATCATCGGTCGCGCCGGACTGGCCGCCGGGGAAAGTGAGGCCCGCGGCCCACGCGGCGAAGGACGGATCGGGCACGAGCGTGGCCGCGGGCGGCGAGGCGAGCGAGGCGATTTCCGCGGCGGCGAGGCCACGGCTGTAAATGCGGAAGTCGTCAATCGTGCCGTTAAACAGCGGGTCGGCGGGGTACTGCGATTTGCCGAGGTAATTCGCCGTCTGCGCGATGGCGGACGGATGCAGCGTGATCGGCCCCGACGTGACGGCGGCACCGTTCACGTAGAGCGTGCCGGTGCTGCCAGTGAGCGTGACGGCGACGTGCGTCCATTCGCCGACGGGCAGCGCGGACGGAGCGACCAGCACCTGCCCGGTGCCGGCGCTATTGAGGATGCCGAACTGCACCGCGCCGCCATTCGACGGACTGAGGAAAAAATACTGCCCCGTCCCACCACCGAAATCGAAGATGCGCTGCCACGCGCCGCCGCCATTCCAGCGCACGCGCGCGGCAAAGGTCGCGTCGCCCAGCGCACTGGCGAGGTTCGCGGGCACGCGAACGGACGCATCGGTGCCATTGAGCCGGAGCGCTTTGTCGAAAAGCCCGGCGTCATAGCTGATGGTTCCGGTGGTCGTGCCAGCGGTGCCGCCGGAGCTGTCGGCGGTGGTGCCGTCGAACTCGTAATGCACGATCAGGTCGGAGGGCTCGGGCGTGTCGATATTCAGCACCGCGTCGTCGGCGAGTCCGGTGCCGTCGGTCACGCGGACGATGAAACGGCTCACGCCCGCATCGACCGCCGTGGGCACGCCGGAGAGCCGCCCATTGGCGGCGACAGTCAGCCATTTCGGGCCGCTGACTTTGGTGAAAGTGAAGGTGCTCCCCGCGTCGGGATCCGTCGCGGAACCGGCGAGCGTCTGCTCGTATTCCTGGCCGATGACGGCGGCGGGCCTGGTCATCGGATCAAGCGTGAAGGTGGGCGCGCGGGCGGCGACGAGCGCGGCGACTTCCGCAGCGGCGAGCGAGCGGTTGAAGATCATGAACTCATCGAGCCGCCCGCTGAAGAGCGGATCGGGCCACTGGCTTTTGCCGAGAAAATTCACGGCAGGCTCAAGGTCCGTCGGCTTGAACGAGACCGCCGCCGTCGCCGCAAGTGCGCCATTGACATAAAGCCGTGCCGAGCCCGCGCCGAGCGTGACGGCCACATGCACCCATGAGCCGATGGCAAGCTGCGCGGTCTCCACACTCTGCGTCACACCCGCGATGGTGATGGAAAAACGCAGCCCATTCGTGCCGCCCGCGCGCGGGGTGAGGAAAATATTGTCCGCCTGCCCATTGCCGAAATCGAAGATGCGCTGCCAAATTTGGTTAGTGCCGCCGTTCCAATAGACCCACGTCGCGTAGGTGATGTCGGGCGAACTCGAAACGCCGTAAGGCAAAGTCACGTAGGCGTCGGTGCCGTTGAGGCTGAGCGCCTGCCCGTACTTTCCGGCGACGTAACTCGTCGCGCCGGTGGTCGTGCCATTGGCCGTGCCGACGGTCGCATTCGCAGTCGAGTCAAAGGCGTAGCGCGCGATGAGCCCGCCCGCCTCGGCGACGGAAATTTGCAGCATCGTGGTGTGCAGCGCGCCGGTGGAATTCATCGCGCGGACGAGGAACGTATTCAGCCCGCCGTCCGTCGCGCCGGGCACGCCGGTGAGGCTGCCGTCGGCGGCCACGGCGAGCCACGCGGGGCCGCTCATTTTGGTGAAAGTGATCGCGCCCGTGCCACCAGTCGCATTCGCCGCGATGCTCGCGGTGTAAGGCTGGAACTTGGTTGCGCCGGATTTGATGAGCGGGTTCGCGGCAAATTGCGGCGGCGTGCCCGCGGCCATCGTGGCGACCTGCGCATCGCTCAGCGCGGTGGTGAAAAAGCGCACGTCATCGAGCCGTCCGTTGAACAGCGGATCGGCGAACTGGCTTTTGCCGAGGAAGTTAAACTTCGTCGCGCAATCGGCCGGATTGATGTCCATCGCCGTGTTCGTGTTCACGAGCGTGCCATTCACGAACAGCTTGCCGGTCGTGCCCGTGATCGTCACCGCGACGTGCGTCCACGCGCCGACCGGCAGCGCGCTCGTCCAGTTGAGCTGCTGCTCGGCGCCGCCGTTTTTGATGGCGAAGCGCAGCGTGTTGCCGCCCGCTTTCGGCGACAGAAAAAGGTACTGATTCGTGCCGCTGCCGAAGTCGAAAATGCGCTGCCAGTTGGCCCCGCCGCTCCACCACACCCACGCACCGAAGGTGAAGTCCGTGGTGTCCGCGAGTTGCGGGGGGAGCTGCACGTAATCCGTCGCGCCGTCGAGCGTGATGGACTGGCTGAATTTTCCCGCCGCAAAAACCGGCGTGCCGACCTGGGTGCCGTCGTTCCCGTTGCCCGAGGAGTCGCGCACATTGCCCTCGAAAATATAATGCGCGGCGGGCGAGGAGACGGCGTCCGGCAGCTCCTGCACGTAGGCGATGGGCGAGGCGTTGTCGCGATAGGTCACGCCCGCGGCGGTCAGCGAGCCGTCGTCCCACACGAGGCGGCGCACGTCTTCGACCCAGTTGTAAAGCGCGTAGCGTTCGACGAAGGGCGCGTTGTCGAGCATGTCGGTCATCGCGGCGATGGTCGCCTGCTGTTGCGCAAACGTGGGGTCAGGATCGCTCGTCCAGTTCGCGCCGTTGTTCCATTCCGTCACCCACAGCGGGCGCTTCACGGTGTCGTAGATGCCTTTGAGAAAATTGTAAAACTGCGTCGCTGCGCCCGCGGGATCAGCCGCATTCCAATAGCTGCGGTAGTAATGCACCGGCACGAAATCCACGCGCAGCCCAGCCGCATCCGCCTGGCTGATGAACGGGTAGAGCCACCAGTTTACCCCGCCGTCCGAAACCGCCGGCGCACCCACGCGCAAACCCGTGCTGAGCAAGTCCGGCCACGAATTGATCGCGTCGGCCACGGTCATGTTCGCCTGCCCGGTTTGATCCGGCTCGTTGTAGCCGAGCACATGGGTCGCGCCGCGATATTTCCAATCCTGATTCATGTCCGGCCAGTAGCGCACCTGCCGGATCGGTACGTATTCCCAGTCGAGCGGCGAGGTGCGGTCGAGGTTCCAGTTGTAGAGCCACTTCACATTCAGGTTGCCCTCGATGTTGCCCGCGATGCCCTTTTTGCTCACCCACCGCCACGGGAAAATGCGGACGAAACGGATCGCATTGTCCAGCGCCACCGGCAGCACGCTGACCTCGATGTCGCCATCCGCGGCCACGTAGTTTTTGCTAATGCCCGTGCCGTTTTCCTGCTGCGCCACGGTCGCCGTGTAGCCGCGTTTCAGCTTGAAAGAACTGACCGCCATCTTCAGCGCGCCGAGGGTGGTGTCGTTGTAAGCGGTGTACTGCGTCAGCAGCTTCGATGGGCCGGTGAAATTCTTCCCGTCGAACACCTCCATCGGCGCAAACGACGGCGCGTGCGGGATGACCACCGTGCCGAGAAAATACTGCACCACGCGCACATTCGCATCGAGCACCGCCGCCGCGCCGTTCACCCGCACGCGGCTCAGAAAGGTGGACGCCACGACCGATGGCTGGAGGTTGTCCATGAAAAACCACGCGTCCGCCGAGTTGAGATTCACGATGCAGCCGGGGATGGGATCGCCCGTGCCGGTGACGTGCAGCTCGGCCTTCGCCGTCATCGTCACCGTCGTGGTCGTGAGCGTGGCGACGGTCTGGATGTCGTTGCTGATGGTCAGCGTCTGCCCCACCGCGAGCAGCGGCGCGCAGAGCAGCAGCGGCAGCATCAGCCAGCGAGCGAGCGCGCCCCGCAGCGCACGCGGTGCGGCGGAGAAAAAGCGGGTGTGAGTCACGGGGCGGGGCGGATTTTAAGCGCCGCACTGTGGCTCATAAACGGCTGCTTCGCAGTGAGAAAATCGCGCATTTCACTTGAGATCGCGCGCAACCCGCGCGGGGCCGTGCCCGCCCGTGCGACGCTCACTTTTCCACCAGACGCAGGGTGACCTGGCGGAGGTCCATGACGGCGGCGCCGGGCTTGGTCTTGGGCTTTACCGTCAGCGTGTATTTGCCGGCGGCGAGGGTGAGGGTGCCGAGCGCCTTGGGGACGAAGTTTTGGAAGCCGCCGGTGTCCTCGACGGTGAGGGTGAGCGTCTGTGCGCCGACGGCGAAGACGACTTCCGCACCACCGCTGCCTTTGCCGCAGCCTTGCAGCGCTTCGACGACGAATTTGCCGGGCTTCACGATTTCAAACTCCCAGCTCACCCAGTCCTCGGCCTTCGTCCAGTAGCCGAGGGTGTTCTTCTCGGGCTTCGGCTCGTAGCGGACGTTCGCGCCGTGGACGCTAGCGTCTTTGGCGGGCAAAAGGACGGTGCCATCGGCAGCCTGGGCGACGAGCTGGCGGCTGCCTTGGTGGTCGGCGGGGGAGTCGGGCTCGGCGGGCGCGACGGGCGGCTGGGCGGGGAGCGGCGCGGGGCGGAGGAGGAGGAAAAGGGCGAACGCCCAACGTCCAACGCCCAACGTCCAACGTGGAAGTCGGAGGGCGGCAGGCAGTCGGTGGTCGGCGTTGAAAGTTGGACGTTGTTTCATGGTTTGGAAGGTGCGTTGGTTTTGGCGGGTGGCAAATGCGGCTCGATCTTCGCCCCGCCGGTGACCTGCTCCCAGGTGAACGCCCGCTTTTCCACCAAGCCCGCGCCGGTCTGCCACATCTCGAGCGTGACCGCAGGCGGCTCGGCGGTGGTGTCGAGGTCGTAGATGCAAAAGAACTTTCCGTCGTCGTGGTAGGCGAACATCTCGGGGACGGGTTTGCTTTTTGCGCCGGGGCTGCCGAGCGGGCCGCTGGTCACCTCGATGAAGCGCCCGCGGACGTGGTACGCGGCGGTGAAATGGCGGTCTCCGCTGAGCAGCAGGATGTTTTTCATGTCGTGCTCGGCGAGGAAGTCGAAAATGTCCTGCTCTTCGCGGGCGTAGCTTTTCCATGAATCGAGCACGCTGTCGCTCTGCCACTCGCCGCCCGCGCCGATGACCTTGAGCGTAGCTTTGCTGGCGAGGAGTTCGCGC
>JANXWQ010000609.1 GCA_025351065.1 Chthoniobacter sp.
GTGGAAAACCTTCGCCACGATGACCCGGTAGAGGTTGAAGCTCCGGTTGCGCAAGTTCTGCCCCATCGACGCAAGGCATGTCGCGAGGTCGGAAGGGCGCACGCGCGAAACCAAAACATCCATTCCGGGTTTGAAACTGCGCGCGAAAAGTTTCCGCACCGAGGCGTCATTCGCACGGGTGTGATGCTTTCTGCCCGCGCGAGTTTCCGCATACCGCTCGAACAATCCCGCAAGGGTCAAATCGGCTTTGCCGGCGTCGGTTTCCGCCAGCTCCTTCAACCATTCCGCGAGTTTCCGATTCGCGCTCGGGCGGTCAGCGGTATCGAGGGCGCGGGTTTTGATTTTTCCCGCGATTTTTTTGATGCCGTAGTAGCTGCCGTTCTCGCTGTGGCGGTAGAGGCATGGCGCGTTTGGAATCTTGGCGAGCAGTTCACGGGTTCCGCCTGGCTTGGTCGTAGTCTTCATGTGGCTGAAACCGTAGGTATAGCCAAACGGTATAGCCACGCTTTTTTAAGGCAAAACGTCGAATCTAATTAAGATGCTTATGAACAATAATTTATGGAATACAAACAAAGCGAACAACACACTGTAAATGGTCTTGTCACACACAACGCCGCGCAGAATAGTTTTTTCCACTCCCGCCGCGCGATGAAAAAAAGCGAACGCATCTCCGCCCTCGTTAGCCCGCCCGCCGCCGGCCCCGCACCCACGCTCGACCCGCACTACACCGGCTACTTCACCAGCTTCAACGCCGCCCAATACTACGAAGCCCACGATGTCCTCGAACACCTCTGGCTCCGCTGCCACGACGCCAACGCCCTTTTCTACAAAGCCCTCATCCAAATCGCCGGCGCTTTCGTCCACCTGCAAAAGCACCACCTCCACCCACTCCATCCGAAGCACGCCACCCGCCTGCGCCCCGCCGCGCGGCTCTTTCAGCTTGGCGTCAAAAACCTCGCGCCCTTCGCCCCGCGCCACCTTCAGCTCGATGTCGCCGCGCTTTCCCGCAGCTGCACCCAGCTCGCCGAGGAAATCATCGCCACCGACTACGCCCGCAACCCGTGGCAGCCGGACCACGCGCCGCAGCTTCGTCTGGACGGAGAAATCCGAAATCCGAATGCCGAAGCCGAGCGAAGCGAGACGCCAGCGGGAAGTGGGGCAATCCGAAACAACGCGGAGGAAAATGTTTGAAATGGCAGTAAAGACGGCGCGCGTGATCCAGCCCATTTCCACCATTTCACGCGTTTCGGATTTGTTTCGGATTTCCGCACCATGAGCGCCCCCCCCGACGTCATCATCATCGGCGCGGGCGCAGCCGGGCTCATGTGCGCCATCGAGGCGGGCAAGCGCGGACGACGCGTCGTGCTGCTCGAGCACAGCGAGGTCGTCGGCCGAAAGATCGCCATCTCCGGCGGCGGGCGGTGCAACTTCACCAACCTCGGCGCGGGCTCGGACAACTACCTGTCGGCCAATCCCGACTTCTGCAAATCCGCGCTGGCGCGCTACACGCCGTGGGACTTCATCGCCCTCGTGGACAGCCACCGCATCCCGTACCACGAGAAAAAGCTCGGTCAGCAGTTTTGCGACGGCAGCGCGCGCGCGATCATCGACCTGCTGCTCGCCGAGTGCGCGGTCGCCGGCGTGGAAGTCCGCGTGAACTGCCGCGTCGCCGAAGTCCGCCGTAGCGACCGCTTTCATCTCGAAACCGGCACCGGCCCGCTCGACTGCGCCACCCTCGTCATCGCCACCGGCGGGCTGTCCTTCGCCAAGCTCGGCGCGACCGATTTCGGCTACCGCATCGCGCGGCAGTTCGGGCTGAAGCTCACCGACATCCGTCCCGGCCTCGTACCGCTCACCTTCGCCGCGGAGGACATGGCGCTGCACGAGTTGAGCGGCCTCTCCGTGCCCGTCGCCGCGCGCCACGCGGGCGCGGAGTTTCGGGAAAATCTGCTCTTCACCCACCGCGGACTCAGCGGCCCGGCGATCCTGCAAATCTCCTCGTTTTGGCGCGAAGGCGAGACGCTCCACTTCGACCTGCTGCCGGACGAAAACGCGGACGCTTTCATCCCCCGCGCGCGGGAGGAAAACACCGACCTCGCCAGCGCGCTTGGCACCCAGTGGCCGCGCCGTTTCGCCGAGGCGTGGTGCAAACGCCATGCGCCCGCCAAGCCGCTTCGCCACAGCAAAGCGCGCGAACTAGCCGACCTCGCCGCGCTCCTTCACGCGTGGCCCATGCGCTTCGCCGGTACCGAGGGCTACCCCAAGGCCGAGGTCACGCTCGGCGGCGTGGACACGCGCGAGCTTTCGTCAAAAACGATGGAGGCGCGCAGCGTGCCCGGCCTGTTTTTCGTCGGCGAAGTCGTCGATGTCACCGGCTGGCTCGGCGGCTACAATTTCCAATGGGCCTGGGCCTCCGGCCACGCTGCGGGGCAGTTCGTCTAGCCATGAAACGTCGCGCCAAAATCAATCCCGCCGCGGATGCAGTCAGCACCGTGCAGACGATCTACGCGGAACTCGCCGCGCGGCCCATTGAGCGCGCCTGCATCAGCCGGACCGAGTGCTGCCGTTTCAAACTCACCGGCAAGACGCCCTACCTCACCAAAGGCGAAGCGCTCGTGACCGCGAAAGCCTGGCGCGCAACCGGCCGCACGCGCCTGCCCGAAAACCCGGATGGCGCGTGCCCGCTGCTCGACCGCGCGACGGGGCGCTGCCAGATTTACGAGGGGCGTCCGTTCGGCTGCCGCACCCATTTTTGCGCCGCAGCCGGCGGGCCGTATGCGCGGCGCGAGGTGGTCGATCTCATCCACCGCCTCGAAGACCTCGACCGCGCGCTCGGTGGTGACGGCGCACTGCCGCTGCCAGCCGCCATCGCGAACGCGCTCAACGAGTAGCCGCTACTGCTGCGCGACTTTCCGCGCGCGGCGAAAGGCCTCCAGCGCCTTTTTTTCCTGCCCCGTCTTCTCATAGAGAATCGCCAGATGCTGCCACGCCTCGGTGAAGCTCGGGTCGATCTTCACCGCCTGCTCAAAAGCCGCGATGGCCTCCGCGTCCTTGCCCGCCTGCATGCAAAACTGCCCGCGCGAAAACGCCTCGGCCACGCGATCCGTCATGCTGCTGCCGGGCAGCTCAGGCTCGATCACCGCCGAGCGGCCATTCGCTGCCACGCTCCCCGGCGGCGGCCCAGGCAGGCGGATGAGTTCCGCCTTTTTCGCCAGCGCCACCTGCACCGAAGTCCCCGGCGGCGTATGCACGCACGCCGTCAGCGCGACGATTGAAAGCAATAAAATGAGGTGTGGTTTCATGGACGGAAAAAATCCTGCCTGTTGGCATAGCACGATCTTTGCCCACGTATCGAGATTTTCCCCGCACCGCTCGACAGCCGTCCCGCGACGGGCTCTAGTTTTCGCCCCATGCCCAGCCGCAATCTCGCCAAGCCCTTCGCCATCGCCGGATTCATCCTCGCGGAAATCTACATGATGTTCACCACGCTCGGCGGCTATGGCCGCGTGACCCAGCCGCCGCCCGTGCCCATCCCGGTCGTGGACACGGTCGCGCCGGGCACGCCAGCGCCGGTGGGCGCAAAAGTCTCGCGCGTCCTGATCAGCGCGCTGTTCTTTGGGCCGTTCGGAGCGATCGCCGGCACAGGACTCGGACTGCTCGTGAGCGGCGCGCTCGGCGACTTCAAGCGCAAGGACGACAGTCCTTCATAAGTCCCATGCCCAGCCGTCTGATCACAACCTGTCTGGCAGTCCTGGCCGTCATCAGACTGGGCCTGTCCTATTCGTCCCATGCCGCCGAGCCCTGCCGAATCGAAGTGGTGGAAAAAGGCACCGGCTGGCCCGTGCCGCTCGTCGAACTGCGCACGACGAACAAGACCCGCATGGTCACTGATAACGACGGCGTGGTTGCCTTTGACTTACCCGAGTTCATGGGGCGAGAGACTTGGCTGGATGTCATCGGTCATGGCTATGAAGTGCCCAAGGACGGCTTTGGTTTTCACGGCGTCAGGGTAACTCCCAAGCCGGGCGCGACATTAAAGATCGAAGTCCAGCGCATGTTACCGGCGAAGCGGCTCGGACGCCTCACCGGAGCCGGACTTTTCGCCGAGAACCAGAAGCTCGGGCAACGCCAGGACTGGCAAGAATCCGGCATCGTGGGCTCTGACTCAGTACAAACTGCCATCTATCGCGGTAAGCTGTTCTGGGCCTGGGGCGACACCATCATGGCGGGTTATCCGCTGGGTCTCTATGACACCAGCAGCGCGACCACTGCGCTCAAGCCGCTGACGTCATTTCAGCCACCGTTAGCTATGCCGCTCGATTACTTCCGCGACTCCAAAGGCGCGGTGCGTGGCGTGGCTAAGATGCCCGGCAGCGGCCCGACCTGGGTTTCTGGTTACATGAGTCTCATGGACAAAGCGGGGACGCCCAAGCTGGTCTGCACTTATACCAGGATCAAAGGTCATCTCGAGGCCTATGAAACCGGCCTGGGCGTTTGGAACGATGCGGCGGCGGCGTTCGAGCCTTACCGCACGCTGTGGAAGGCCACGGACAACCAACCAAAGCCCGCGTTGCCAAACGGTCATCCGGCCGTTTGGAAAGACCCGCAGGGCAGGGAGTGGGTCTACCTCGGCGACCCTTTCCCCACGTTGCGCTTCCCCGCGAGCTTTGAAGGCTGGCAGGATCAAACGCAGTGGGAGGCGCTCATCCCGCAGAAGTCACTGACCGCAGCGGGCAGCGGAGATAAAGTAACACCCCACTCAGGCTCCATCGCCTGGAACTCCTGGCGCAAGCGCTGGGTCACCGTCTTTGTGCAGAGCTACGGCAAGCCCTCGGCCATCGGGGAGCTGTGGTATGCCGAAGCCGACGCCCCCGCCGGCCCGTGGGGCGCGGCGGTCAAGGTAATGACCCACGACAACTACACTTTTTACAACCCGCGCCTGCATCCCGAACTCACCCCCGCCGACTCACCCATCCTGTTATTCGAGGGGACTTACACCCAGGAGTTTGCCAATCACGCCCAGCCCACGCCCCGCTACGACTACAACCAAATCCTCTACCGCCTCGACCTCGACGACCCAGCGCTGGCCCCGGCGCAAAAGCCGTAGGTCGCGGGCTGTCGGGGGTGCTGGCGACGAGG
>JANXWQ010000612.1 GCA_025351065.1 Chthoniobacter sp.
ATGGAAAACCGCGTCCGGCAGCCACGCGCCCGCCGCGGCCTGACGAAAGCACCGGCACGGCGTGTCCGAAGACGCGCCGTGCATTTGCGGGCCGGTCAGCGCGCGTGGAAGCCGGAACCCATCATCATCGGCGTACGGAAACGCGATCCGCCCATGGTCCGAAGCGCGGCGGCGGAGTGGGTCCGGCCGCCGTCGAAATGCAGGCGTCCGCCGACGACGCGCAGCGCCGGGAACGGAGCTAGGACCGCCGGGGCGACGACGACGTCTCCGAAGTCCGAGGCTCCGCCCGCGGTGTTGAGCTGACTCGATGAGGTGCGGTAGCCGGTCGGCGCAGGGCCGAAGGACAGCATCGGAACCGCCGGTGCGGCGTCGTCGGCAGCCACCTGCGCGAGCGTGGCGGCGATGGCGGCGCGGCGGGCGAGGAGTGCGCGCTGTTCGGCCAGGCGTTGCTCCTGCACGAGCAGTTGCCCATAGGCTGCGGCGTACGCCGCGGGGTCGTAGCCGAATTCGCTGCGATCCGCTTCGGTGAGCTGCATGAAGTAGTAGAAACCTGCGCCGTCGTCGTGAGTGATGCGGATGCCGAGCGGCTGAATCTGCGTCACGCTAATGTTGTGGAAGGTTTCGCCAGTGGTCGTTTTGAGATCCCGGGCCGCTCCGTTGGCCACCAACAAGGCCAATGCACCGACTGCCAAACCGAGGGTTAAGGTTTTCATGGCATGGCAAAATTACGGCTCGAAAAGGGCCGATGCAATTCGCGGAGGAGCCCGCGGCAAAGGCTGGCGATGCAGCTTTTCAAAAATGTAACAGCGCCACTGCGCGCAGCCCGCGCTGATTGACAAAGCGCGGGTGGGTTTCGATAGTCGCGGTCACATGAGTCTCGATTTGAACGACCTGCTCCGCGAGTGGCCGCATGAACCCGGCATGATCAAGGTGCGCAAGATTTTGGGCAGCGACGGGAAGGAGAAAATCCAACTGCGGATCGACCTCGGGCTGATCCAGATGGAGACGGTGGGGCGGCCCGACGGGCTGGAGCCGCACGACCGGGAGAGCCTGCTGGAGTATCATCAGGAGCGGGCGAAACGGGCGGAGAAAAAGAGCGAGGCGTATGTCATCACCGCGGATGAAGTGGGCGAGCTGCAGCAGGAGGGCATCCAGTATTACCACCGCTACATCAGTTTTTTTCAGCTCAGCGATTACCAGGGGGTGATCCGCGATACCCAGCGGAATCTGGACATGTTCAACTTTGTAGGCAACCACGCGCAGCCAGAGGAGCTGGCGGCCTCGGTGCTGCAGTTCACGCCATACGTGCTGATGATGAATACGCGGGCGCGGGCGTCCATCGAGATCGAGCGCGAGGAGTACGCCACGGCGGCGAAGAAGATCGAGGATGGCATGGAAAAGATCCGTGCTTTCTACGAGAAGATCGAGAACCCGGAGGCGCAGGCCAACAGCCCGGAGCTGAGTTTCCTCGGCGAGTGGCTGGAAGAAGTGCGGGCGAAACAGCCGCTGACCAAGCTGGAGAAAATGCAGCGTGAGATGGATCAGGCCATCGCCGCGGAAGCCTATGAGCGCGCGGCGCAGTTGCGCGACCTGATCAACGCCGCGCAGCGGAAGAAAGGATGAGGGGAAGGGGAAAAGGCGAAGGGCGAAAGGCGAAAGGCGAAAAGGGGAGCGGGATGGCGCGCACTTTTTTTGCACAGTTCGTCCGACTGGCCGTCATCGCCTTTCGCCTTTCGCCTTTCGCCTTATTCTTCGCCTGCGACACGAATCCCCATCCCGCCCCGACGCGCACCACGCGCGATGACGGTACCCCGTGGCGCGTGCGCTACACGTATCTCGCGGACGACCCGCGCGGGCTTGATCCTCAGCATGCTTACGACCAGATGGCTCATCGGGTGCAGGAGGCGATTCTCGACACGCTGCTCGAATATCATCCGCTGAAAACCGATCCGTTTGAGCTGATTCCCGCGCTGCTCGAAACGCTGCCGGAACGCACCGCGGAGCCGGATGGCAAGGTGACTTACACCTGCCGGCTGAAGCGTGGCATCCACTATCACAACGATCCATGTTTCCCCGGCGGCAAGGGGCGCGAGGTCGTGGCCGAGGATGTGCATTTTGCCTGGCTGCGCATGTGCGACCCGAAGATCGAGTGCCCGATTTACTCGACACTGGAGCCCGTGGTCATCGGCATGCACGAGCTGTATGAGGCGGGAAAAAAGTCCGGCAATTTTGACTACTCCGCACGGCTGTCTGGGCTGGAAGTCGTGGACGCGCAGACTTTCAAAATCCGTCTCTCGTCGCCGTATCCGCAGATCATCTACTGGCTCGCGATGCAGTTCACCACGCCGGTCCCGCGGGAGGCGGTGGAGTACTACGATGGGAAAATGCACGACGGTGTGCAGCGCGCGACTTTCAACTGGCATCCCGTGGGCACGGGGCCGTTCGTCATCGCGGAATATGAGGAGGCGCACCGCTTCCGCCTCGTGCGCAATCCCGACTACCGCACGTCGGTTTTTCCGAGCGACGGATTTCCGCCGGAGAAAGCGGAGTGGCTGAAGCAATTTGCGGGGCAGAAGCTCCCGATGATCGACGAAATCGAATGGCCGATCCTGCGCGAGACGCACACGATGTGGCTGCTCGCGCGGCAGGGCTACTTTGACGGCACGGCAGTCGCGAAGGACGCGGTGGGCCGTGTGGTCAGCGCGAACGCGGAGATTTCACCCGACCTCAAGGCGCGCGGCATGTCTCTCGAAAAGGACACCGAGCTGGGCACGTTTTTCGTGAGCTTCAATTGCAGCGACCCGGTGCTCGCAAACCCGAAGCTGCGCAAGGCGCTGGCCTGCGCCTACAACGCGCAGGGCTACTGCGACATTTTTAAATACGGCGTCTCGCCGGTGGCCACGCAGCTCGTGCCGCCGGGCATTTTTGGGCACATCAACGACTGGGCGAATCCGAACGCTTTCAACCTCGAACGCGCCAAGCAGCTCATCGCCGAGGCGGGCTATCCGCATGGCATCGATCCGAAAACCGGCCAGCCGCTGGAGCTGTCGATGGACGTGACCGCGACGGGCTCGGAGGAGCGGCAGACGGCGGAGTACGAGCAGCGGTGCTTCGAGGCGCTCGGCGTGAAAATCACGGTGCGCGAAAACACTTTCGCCAAGATGCTGGAGAAGCAGGAGCGCGGACAGTTTCAAATCGCGCCGAGCACCGGCTGGGGCGCGGACTATCCCGACCCGGAGAATTTCTTCTTCCTCTTCTACAGCAAAAACATTCCGCCCGCGGGGAAGAACGAGTCGCGCTACATGAGCCCGGAGTTCGACAAGGTCTTCGAGCAGATGGCGCTGATGGACAACGGCCCCGAGCGACTCGCGCTTTGCAAACAGCTCTTGGAAATGCTGAACGAGGACTGCCCGTGCGCGTTCAACTTTCACAAAGCCTACTACGTGGTGGTGCAGCCGTGGGCCCGCCGCACGCACGCCAACATGATGCTCGAAGGCGGGCCAAAGTATTTGCAAATCGATCCCGCCATCCGCGCTCGCTGCTGGCGCGATTGGAACCGCCCGTCCTACGGGCCGCTCGCGCTGCTCGTCATTGCCGTCATCGCGGGTCTCATTTACGCCGTCCGCTGGAATCGCCGCCTGAATGCTTAGCTACCTCGTCCGCCGCCTGCTTTACGTCCCGCTGATTGTCTTCGGCGTGATGCTGCTGACCTTCGTGCTCTCCTTCGTGGTGCAGACGCCGGAGCAAAGGGCGCGCGCGATTCTCGACAAGCGGGCGACGCCGGAAACGATTCGCAATTACCTTCACGAACGCGGCTACGACAAACCGCTGCTCGTCAATCACGCAGCCGACGCAGCCTGGCACGACAGCATTTTTTTCAACGAGATGACAAATCTTGCGCGCCTGCGCCTCGGCAAGTCGGACATCACCGGCGAACTGCTGGGCGAAAAATTTCTGCGCGGTGCGGGGCCGTCGCTGGCGATCACGCTGCCGGCGGCGGTGCTGGGCTTGTTTCTCGCGGTCTCGTTCTCTCTTTACCTCGTGCTCGTGCGCTATTCCGGGCTCGACCGCGCGGGCACCTTCGCGTGCGTGGTGCTGATGAGCGTGGTGCCGATGCTCTACATCGTCGCCGGGCAGAAACTCATGGCCTCGGGGCTCGATTGGTTTCCGGTGTCGGGCTTCGACCTCTCGCACCTCAGCGGGGTGCGCTTTGTCATCCTGCCGGTGATCATTTTCTGCATCATCAATCTCGGGGACGAGACGCGCATTTACCGTGCGGTCTTCCTCGATGAAATCGCGCAGGACTACGTCCGCACCGCGCGGGCGAAAGGCGTGGGCAACACGCGGCTGCTTTTCACGCATGTGCTAAAAAACGGGCTCATCGCACTGATCACGCTGGTCGTCGCGCACCTGCCGCTGCTCGTGCTCGGCTCGCTGCTCATCGAGAATTTTTTTGCCATCCCCGGCCTCGGCAACCTGCTCGCCGGTGCGCTCCAGTCGGGCGACTTCGCGGTGGTGCGCGCATCGGTCTTTCTCGGCGCGCTGCTGTATCAGGCGGGGTTTATCGCCACGGATATTTGCTACGCGCTGGCCGACCCGCGCATCCGCCTCGGCGATAGCCGCGAGGTGGAAACCAGCTCGCATTTTCCCTGGCGCAAAGCGTTCCTCGCAGTGCTCTGCGTCTGGCCGCTGTGGCTCGCGCTCTCCGCGCTGTGGCGCGCTTCCGCCGCGCCGTTGCAGCACCTTTTCGCGAACGTCTGGTTTCAGGATGCGCTGCTCGTCGCGGCCTTCGCGGGCATCGCCGCCTTTCTCTACACCAATGCGCGCAGCGAGGTGTGGTCGCGCGCGCTCGCCCGGCTGCGGCGCGACCGGCTCGGCCTCGCCGCGGGCGCGGTCATCTGCGTTTATCTTTTCGTCGGCGCGCTGGAGACGTTCCAGTTGCCGGATGGCAAAGGTGGCTGGGAATCCGTGCTGCACAAGCTCACCGCCGTCATCGCCGCCGAGGAAACCTACAGCGCGCCGCTCGCGAAAACCCTGCTCGGCAAACCCGCCGCGCTGCACGGCACGCACCTGCTCGGCACCGATGCGCTGGGCAAGGACGTGCTCGTGGAAACTCTGCGCGCCTGCCGCACCGCGCTCCTCATCGGCGGACTCACGAGCGCGCTCTACATCCCGTTCGGGGCCGTGCTCGGCCTGGCCGCCGGCTACTTCCGCCGCCGCACGGACGAAGTCATCACCTACCTCTACAGCCTCGTCGCCTCGGTGCCCACGATCCTGCTGCTCGTCGCCATCATCAGCGCCTTCGGCAAAGGCTTTTTCTCCATGACCGGGGCGCTCGCCTTCACGACATGGGTCGGTGTCTGCCGCCTCGTCCGCGGCGAGACCATGCGCCAGAGCGGCAGCCAGTACGTTGCCGCTGCGCGCGCGCTCGGGCAGGGGCACTGGCGCATTCTCACGCGGCATCTTTTGCCAAATGTCATGCACCTCATCCTTATCACTTTCATCCTCGGTTTCTCCAGCCTCGTGCTTTTCGAGGTCATCCTCAGCTACCTCGGCGTCGGCCTGCCCGTGGGCACGCCGAGCTGGGGCGCGATAATCGACGGCGCGCGCGGCGAACTCACCCGCGAGCCCGCCATCTGGTGGAACCTCGCCGCCGCCAGCACCGCGCTTTTTGGCCTTGTCCTCTCACTCAATCTTTTCGGCGACGCCCTGCGCCGCGCGTTCGATCCGAAACGGGGCTGAGTTTCTTTTTGACAGGATTAAAGGATTTTTTGGATGGATCGGATTTTTTTTGAAACTCAGCGCGTCCTTGAATCGGAATCCTGTCTCATCCGCAAAATCCTGCTAATCCTGTCCAAAAAATATGGCCGCCCCACTCCTCGACATCCGCAACCTCGCGATTGATTTCGCGACCGAGACCGGGACGGTCGAAGCCGTGAAGGGCATTTCGTTTTCACTCATGGAGGGCGAGACGCTGGCGATCGTCGGTGAAAGCGGGAGCGGTAAAAGCGTGACCGGCCTGGCGCTGACGCGGCTGCTGCCGGAGCCGCCCGCGGTCTATCGCTCGGGCGAGATTCTGCTGCACGGAAAGGACGTTTTGAAAATGAATCCGCGCGAACTGCGCAACATCCGCGGCAACAAGATCGCCTACATTTTCCAGGAGCCGAGCACGTCGCTGAATCCGGTCTTTACCATCCGCAACCAGATCGCCGAGGCCATCCAGCTCCACCGGCCCGAGGTGCGCGACCTCGACACCGAGGTGGTGAAATATCTCGACCTAGTGGGCATCGTCGATCCCGCGAAGCGGCTGCACGATTACCCACACCAGCTCAGCGGCGGCATGCAGCAGCGCGTGATGATCGCCATGGCGCTCTCCTGCCAGCCCGAACTGCTCGTGGCCGACGAGCCGACCACCGCGCTCGATGTCACCATCCAGGCGCAGATCATGGATCAGCTCCGCGAGCTGAAGCAGCGCGTGCGCATGGCGATCATTTTGATCACGCACAATTTCGGCATCATCAATGGCATCGCCGACCGGGTGGCGGTGATGTTCCGCGGGAAAATCGTGGAGTATGGCGCGACGCACGAGGTGCTCGCGAACCCGCAGCACGCCTACACGCGGGCGCTTATCCAGTGCATCCCCCAGCTCGGCGCAAAACGCGAGCGGCTCACGACCATCGACCACGCGGCGCTGGAGGCCGCCGGGTAGCACCGCGCGAAGCGGTCGAAAAAAACTG
>JANXWQ010000084.1 GCA_025351065.1 Chthoniobacter sp.
TCAGCCCGCTGCCCGCCGCCGGCCACAGCGCCCTCTGGACCTACCGCGCCATCTATCTCCTCAACGACGCCGACTTCGGCCAGTGGAGCGACCCGGTCAGCGTGACGGTGGCGGGCTAGGGGGGCCTCAACCCCCATCTCCCCATGAAGCTCGGCCGACCTCCCGCCCCCGCCCAATATGCGACTGGCAAAACCTGCCAGTCGGATGTCAGGATGTTAGGCGTCGCTCGCGCGCTCCCATGAAAAACATTCCGCTCATCGCAGTTCTTGCATCGGTCGCGGTTACTTTTCCGGTTCGCGCGGACGATGCGCGACGCACAGCGCTTGCCGAAGAATTGATTTCCATAATGCGGCTGGAGGGCCAGACCAACGCACCCAAGGACGTCTGGCAGAAGATCAAACCGGATTTCGTCAAAGCCTATTCGGAAGTTTATACTGAAGAAGAACTCAGCGGAATTATCGCATTCTACAATTCTCCTGTCGGGCAAGCCCTCCTAACGAAGGGAGCTGAAGTTGCGAAACGTGTGTTGCAGACCCAAAGCAAAGCTTTTCAAGAAATGGCTCAGAAAAGTCAGGCAGAGCATTTCGATTCACAATGTCTACGACGGATCAACTCGCTAGGCAATGCGATCAGACTCTACGCGGGAGACCACGGTGGCGCGTTACCGAAGACTGTCACGGAGACAATCGGTAGCTACCTACCAGACCTACCAAACGAGAGAGAGGAGTTGGTTAGTCCATTCGCGCTGGACGCCAATTCCTCTAGCTATGAGCTTGTTAATCCCGGCGCGAAGCTTTCGGAACTCCAGCCAGACGCGATTCTTATTCGCTGCAAATTCAAGTCACCTGCTGGTCGGCGCTCCATATATCGAGCGAACGGAAAAACGGAGATGGCTGAAGACAAATGACCGCAACGCCTAACCATGCGCTGCAGCGAACTGCTGCGGCTGTCACGCTGGCTGCTTCCGGCCTCCGCCTTGCCCCCGCCGCGCAGCCAGCGCGCCAGCCTCCGCCGTCGCTGGGCTTGGGGTCGTTAGGCGCTCCTGCGTTGCGTTTACTAAACTCACCAACACCCAATCCCAATGAACAAAACCGCTAAACTCCTCATTCTAATTTGTGCTGCTGTGCCCTTCCCGCTACGAGCAGAAGACATCAAAGAGATTACCATCGAAGCCTTCATTGACGGCCCTTCCGCTCTTCACATCCGCCCGTACTCTATATTTTGGGAGAACGGCGAGAACGCCAAGCCCGGTCGAGCTAATTTACTCAAGGAGCCGACCTACGTGAACGGCATCGCATGGAAGCCGCACTGGAAGGACGAAAAACACGACCGCGGCAAGGATCAATCTTCGCCTTACCAAATCGCCATTGGGACCGCTGATCTTGAATTCGAGTTGCTTGCCGTCACCCAGCAGCGAGGACAAACGGGAGTCGAACAACGAACGCCCGTCGTGGCAGCAAGGAAGGGCGACGAATTCATCATCACTATTCCGGATCCTGAGTCAGGGCAACGCTGGTATAAGTTCGTGCTACGGAAAAAAACTAAATGAACAAAGCGCCTAACCATGCGCTGTCGCGAACGGCTCCGCGTTTCACGGTAGCTGCTTCCGCCGCCGCCTTTCCACCCACCATGCAGGTGCCGCGCCGTCGCTGAGCCTGGGCTCCGCCTCGGCACCGCGCAGAGCTTCGCCGGGCCGACGACGATCAGCGGCGGGCAGATCATTTTCACCAACGACACCGCGAACGCGTGGCAAAGGGGCTTTCCTCGCGCGGATCGAGGGCATAAACTGGCGGCCTATGAAACTTCTCAACTGGTTCCAAATCCCCGTCACCGACCTCGACCGCGCGGTGACATTCTACGAAGCCGTGATGCAGACCAAGCTGGAGCGGCTCGACGACGAGGGGATGAAGCGCGCCTTTTTCCCCCACGACGCCACGCATCACGACCGCACCGGCGGCGAGCTGGTGCAGTCGGCCAACGACCAGCCGTCGAAGGACGGCGTGACCATTTATTTCAACTCCGAAGACGGCGTGGACGCCTGCCTCGCGCGCGTGGTGGCCGCCGGCGGCACGGTGACGCTGCCGCGCACGTCCATCGGCGAGTGGGGCTTCATCGGGCTCATCGTGGACACCGAGGGCAATGGGATCGGCATCCACGGGATGAGCTGAGCTGCACCCACGCGCATGCTCAGACTCCTCTTTCTCGGCGACATCGTCGGCGAACCCGGCCGCCGCGCCGTCATCGACGTGCTGCCGCGGTGGAAGGAGGAGCGCGCCATCGACTTCATCGTCGTCAATGGCGAGAACTCCGCCAACGGGCGCGGCATCACCCCCAAGATCGCCATCGACCTGCTGCGCGCCGGGGCCGCCGTCATCACCACCGGCGACCACATCTGGGACCAAAAGGAAATCCTCCCCTTTCTCGATCAGGAGCCGCGGCTCCTGCGCCCGCTGAATTACCCGCCCGGCACCCCCGGCGGCGGCTCCATCGTCCTCGAGACGGCGAAGGGCAAAGTCGCCGTCGTCAACGTCCAGTGCCGCACCTTTATGAACCCGCCGCTGGAGAATCCCTTCCTCGCCATGCGCGACGAGGTGAACCGCCTGCGCGAAGAAACCCCTGTCATCCTCGTCGATGTCCACGGCGAAACCACCAGCGAGAAAATCGCCATGGGCCGCTACCTCGACGGCCACGTCAGCGCCGTGCTCGGCACCCACACCCACTGCCAGACCGCCGACGACCAGATCTTCCCCGGCGGCACCGCCTACCTCACCGACGCCGGCTTCTGCGGCCCCAGCGAGAGTTGCCTCGGGCGCGAGCTGCAGCCCATCATCCAGCGCTTCCTCACCGGGCGGCCCATCCTCTTCCCCATCGCCGGCGGCCCGGTGAAACTGCACGGTGCCCTCGTGGAGATCGACGAAACAACCGGCCGCGCCCTTTCGATCACCCGCCTCGCGGAGCCGTGGGCTGCGGCTGCTCCGCCTGTCGCTGCGCAGGCAGTCTAACATGGTGTTAGCCATTACATGGCGCTTCCAGTCCAGCACATCAGCTACTTTCCAAGCGTAAAGCCGCCCCCCGTCCCGCTGGCCCCCGTTACAAGATGTCCCGCCTGACGTTTTACGGACGGATTCTGCCGGAGACGATCACGGTTTCAATAAAACCCCCGCTGGCTCACTGGTGGTCTGTGGACTGGCTGATGAATATAGATCTCCAAGTTGATATTACGCTCTGCTGTTGCTACTAACCAGCCCCACCACGAGCGTCCCGGAGGGACAAATGGATATTAGCCGTTGGTGAAGCGAAGCGAGAACCACCGGACCCCGATGATTAAAACGGCATCCGCCCCAGCGGGGCGGGAGAAACGTGGTCCGGCGGTTCTCGCGCCCCATCCGGGGCGCACCTGTCTTTGGGGCGGATTCCGGTGGTTCCGCTTCGCTTCACCACCGGCTAATGTCTGCCAGCCCTCCGGGCTGATGAGTCCGCTTTGGGACTTGCGAATTAAAAAGCGCGGCGGCTGTGGCTACTTCATCCGGTCGAAGTTTTTTTTCAAAATCTGCCAGTCGGCGAGGCCTTCGACTTTCGCGCGGTGCTCGGTGATGAGCCTGGCTTCGTTGGCGTTCTTGGTCGGACGCTGGACTTGGTAGAAGATGCCGAACGCGCCGGAGCCTTCGGCGTCGGCGAGTTTGTAGGCGGCATATTCGTCGGTCACGTCATGATCCGCGGGCACCTCGAAGAAGGCGCCGCCTTTGCGCGGGTTCGCGGCGTCGAACGCGCCGGGGTAGAACTCGATGCACTCGCTAAGGCACTGGATGAAGGAGAAACCGTCGTGATCCATGGCGGCTTCCATCGTTTTCAAAAGGTGCGGGATGTTAGTCGCGGTGCTGCGGGCGACGAAGGTGGCACCGGCAGCGATGGCTTGTTTCATCGGGTTGATGGGCCGGTCGGTCGAGCCCCAGACATCGGTCTTGGACTTAAAGCCAATGGGTGATGTGGGCGAGGTCTGCTTTTTCGTGAGGCCATAGACCTGGTTGTCCATGACGACGTAGGTCAGCTTCACATTCTTGCGGGCGGTGTGGGTGAAGTGGTTGCCGCCGATGGAGAAGGCGTCGCCATCGCCCCCGAAGACGAAGACATGCAGGTCGGGCCGCGACAGCGAGACGCCGGTGGCGAAAGGCAGCGCGCGCCCGTGGATGAAGTGCGCGCCGTGGGCCTGGACGAAATACGGGAATCGCGAGGAGCAGCCGATGCCTGCGATGGTGCAGATTTTCTCATGCCAGACTTTGCGCTTTTCGATGAGCTTGTAGTAGAGCGCGAGGACGGAGAAGTCGCCGCAGCCGGGGCACCACGTCGGGTGATCGGCGGCGGTGTCTTTCTTAGTGAGGGCTTTGCGGTCGGCGTCGAGTAATTCGAGCGCGGGGCCAGTGGGAGTGGTGCGGGGGAGTGGGGCGGTGAGGGTGCTCATGGGGAAAGTAAGTTACTTGGTAAGAGTTAGTGCGCGGTTGAGGATTTCCTTTACCTTCCACGGCAGGCCGTCGGTCTTGGTGATGGCGCGGATGCGCGGGTCGCAGTAACGGGCGCGAAGGACGCTGGCGAGCTGGCCGTAGCCGTAAAGGCCCTCGTCGTTCAGCTCGACGACGATGACATTAGTGAAGCCGCTGAAGATGTTTTCCAAGCCCTCGGGCAGGGGATTGAGGTGCTTGAGATGCAGAGCAGAGATGGCTTCACCGAGCTTGCGCGCTTCTTTCACCGCCTCCTCGATCGGGCCTTTGCTGGAGCCCCAGCCGACGAGCAGGACGTGCCCTTCGGATGCGCCGTAGATTTGCGGCACCGGAATTTCCGCGGCGAGTTTCTTTAGCTTGTTGCGGCGCTTGGCGTTCATTTGCGTGTGCAGTTTGCCGGAGCCGGTGGGGTGGCCGAGTTCGTCGTGCTCGAGGCCGGTGACGACGGGGTATTTTCCACTCGCCACGCGGGTGCCGGGCGCGAGGTGGCGCGTGATGCCATCGGCGGCGGCGAGGTCGTAGGGCTTGTGGTCGGCGACTGGGGTAAAGTCGGGCGAGATGTCCTGGCAGACTTTTTCCAAGTCGGGGTAGTTAAAGGCTTCGATGCGCGAGGCGATGCCCTGGTCGCTGAGGATGAAGACGGGCGTGGAGTATTTGCGGGCGATGTTCACCGCCTCGATGGCGGTGTAAAAGCAATCCTCCACGCTGGCCGGCGCGAGCACCACGCGCGGGCTGTCGCCGTGGCCGCCGAAGCACGCGATGTTCAAATCCGACTGCTCGACATTCGTCGGCATGCCGGTCGAAGGTCCGCCGCGCTGCACGTCCACGATGACTACCGGCATCTCAGCCATGCTCGCCCAGCCGATGGCTTCCGTTTTCAACGAAATGCCCGGCCCGCTCGAACCCGTGACGGCCACGCGCCCCGCGTAGCTGCCGCCGAGCGCCATCGAGATCGCCGCGATTTCGTCCTCGGTCTGGACAAAGGTGCCGCCGTATTTCGGCAGTTCGCGGCGGAGCAGTTCCATGATGTCGCTCCACGGCGTGATCGGGTAACCCGCGCCAAACCGCACGCCCGCGGCGATGAGCCCGAAGGCCAGCGCCTCATTGCCGCTAATCACCACCTGCGCATGCCCGCCGTGCTCCGCGTGATGAAACTGGAAGGTTTCCCACAAGCCCTGCACTTGGTGCCCGTAGCCCGAGTTGAAACACGCCAGCGCGTTTTGCACGATGGTCGGGTCTTTGCCGCGAAAGCGCTCCTCGATCAGCTTCGTGAGCTTCGGCACGTCGAGCGCAAACATCCGCGCGAGCAGCCCGAGCGAGTAGATGTTCTTCCCTTTGTCCCGCCCGGTGCCGCCGATGGCCTCGACCGTGAGCGACGAAATCGGCACGCCGACGTGATGATACGCGCCGAGGTGCTCATCGTCGGGCGTCACATGATCCGAGTCGTAGAGCACGATGCCGCCGCGCTTCAGCGAGCCGATGTGATTGGCATAGCTGTGGTCGTAAAAGCAGAGCAGCACGTCAGCCTCATCGCCCGCGCTGAGCACTTCGCCGGAGCCGATGCGGACTTGGAAAATGGACGGCCCGCCGGAGATCGTGGAGGGGATCGTCATGAAGGTCATCACCTCCTGCTCGCTGCGCCCGGCGAGTCGGGCGAGGAAGCCGCCGATGGCCTGGATGCCGTCCTGCGAGTTACCCGCGATGCGGATGACGGCCTCCTCGATGGTGGAAGTTCTCGGGCTTTGCGGCGATGGGGGGACGACGAAAGATTCGTTCATTGGGTAAGGGGTGATGGGAATGACAACCCGGCTGCCGCGACAATGCGAAGTGGATTTCGCCCAAAGCTAACTATTGGTCTGGCAGTGGTCAATGCGGGGAAAATTCGAGTGATGCGGCGGTTGTTTTTGAAAACGCAGAGACGCAGAGACGCAAAGGACGCAGAGGTCTGGCCGCCGCATTTTCCCCCTCTGCGATCTCCGCGCCTCTGCGTCTCTGCGTTTTCAAAAATGCAGCGTCCGACCAAACTGAGCCGCTGCCAAAATTCGGAGACGCGTGAATTCACGCTTGTCGCCGGAAAGCCTTTTCGGCAGACCACTCGGCGCTTCTCCCCGCGCGGGTTTTTCCGGCGCAACCGCCGGCCCGCCGCGGAGAAAAACCACTCCAAAAAACATGAGCACCCATTCACTCCCGAAACTGCACAACGCCATGTGGCCCGGCCTCGTTGGCAAAGGCACCGGCGAAGGCCAGGAACCGCCCATCAGTCTCGAGCACATGCTCGACCTCACCGCCGCCGCGAATGTGAACGGCCAGAAATTCGAGGGCATCGACTACTTCCTCTTCCTCCCGCACACGAATCCCGAAGCGAGCGACGACGAGCTGATGAAGATCGCCGATCTCATCGCGGGCAAAGGTTTCAACGTCGGCTCGCTCGTCGCGCCGGTGTGGAGCGGGACGGTCGGCGACTCGGCGATGGGCGACGCGGCGCAGCGGGCGAAATTTCTC